>NZ_DASSYD010000076.1:0-5710 GCF_035703485.1 Dokdonella sp.
GGCTTTTCACGTTAACCCAAGCCCATGCCTTGGCGTGCCGATCTCGATGAAGCAACCACCAACTGGAGAGCCGTGTGCGGGAGAACCGCACGCACGGTTCGGAGGGCGGGGAGGTGATGAGCCTTCCCGACCCCTATCGAAGCGGGGGATCCGTGTCTGGGGAGATATTCCCGTTCCCCACGATGTCTTTGCGTCCGCCTCCCAATGACGCAGCACACAAATCCTCACTGGTACTTTGGTACAACAGCGCTCCCGGACAGAGCGGCATAGGCTGTCCGCTCCGGGCTGGGGAGCCCTTGCGGGAGAATCGCATCATGCATTTCGTCATCCGTGGTCTGTTCGCGCTGTCACTCGTGATTGTCGCCAGCGCCGCCCAGGCCCTCTGTGTCGACAATGTCGTACTCGTGCACGGCAATACCGGCAGTCCGTCCGACTTCAACAACACACGCAACACCTTGCTCGCCCGCGGCTACAGCAGCTCGCAGATCTTCCGGCCCGGTTGGGGCAGCTCATGCGCCGCCTGCAACGATCACAAGGGCAGCGAGGAAACGCCGGTCGAAAATGCGCTGATCGATGCGATCGCCTCGTCGTGCACCGGTCGCATCGATGTCATCGGCCACTCGATGGGCGCGACGCTCGCTGCGCGTGTGATCGACCGCGTCGGCATGAAGAATTATGTCGACAGCTTCGTCGGCATCGCCGGCGCCTTCCGCGGCCTGCGCAGTTGCGGCACCTACCCGTTCAACATCTGGACCAGCACCTGCGGCAGTTGGGGCTTGTCCGTCAACAGCCCGTTCCTCAACGGCATCAGCGGCCATCGCTTCGGCTCGCGCATGACCTCGATCAAGTCCTACTACGATGAGATCGTCTGCTCGACCGGCATCTGCACGGTCGGCGGCGTGCACTCCTCGTCAATCAGCGGCGAGAACGCCACGGTTACCTATGCCTGGGGCCACTACGGCCTGCTTTGGTACACCGCAAGCAAGCAGGCCGATCTGATCCAGTAGCGGGGATCGAGTAGTCATTGCATCGAATCTGGCCGCAAACCGAATTTGCGGCCAGGCTGCAGATCTGGCTCAGGCCAGCTTGCTCCAGCGCATTTCAGCGATGCCGCGCGGTGGCGCGAAACTGTCGGCGCGTGCATCGGCCCAGAAACGCTGGAACACTGCATGCTTCGGAATGCCACCGAGCAACTCGCCAGGCTTGAGGAAGGAATAGATCGTACTCAGCGAACGGATCTCCTTGCCCGAGACGCGGCGGATGATGTGTTCGGGGCCGAGTTCACCGGGATGGGTCAGGCCGGCAGCGCCAATCATCTCTGCGAGTGCGCGCAGTGTGTGCTCATGGAAGTTCTTCACGCGTTCGCCCTTGTCCTCGACATTCAGGGCATTCCAGCGGCTCGGATCCTGAGTCGCCACGCCAGTTGGGCAGCGATCGGTATGGCAGGTTTGCGACTGGATGCAGCCGAGCGCGAACATGTATCCGCGCGCGGCATTGCACCAGTCGGCACCAAGCGCCATCGTGCGCGCGATATCGAATGCGGTAACCACCTTGCCGGCTGCACCGATACGAATTTCCTGGCGCAGATTGAGTCCGACCAGGGTGTTGTGGACCAGCAGTAGCCCTTCACGCATCGGTACACCGACGTGATCGATAAACTCCATCGGCGCCGCGCCAGTGCCACCCTCGCCACCGTCGACGACAATGAAATCGGGGTGGATGCCGGTGCTGAGCATGGCTTTGGCCACGCCGAACCATTCCCAGGGATGGCCGATCGCGAGTTTGAACCCGGTCGGCTTGCCGCCCGAGAGCCTGCGCAGTCGATCGACGAAATGAAGCAGGCCTTCGGGTGTGTCGAACCCGGAGTGACGGGCCGGTGAAATGCAATCCTCACCTTCGGGAACACCCCGTGTTTCGGCGATTTCGGCCGACACCTTCGCACCGGGCAGCACACCGCCATGACCGGGTTTGGCACCTTGCGAGA
This sequence comes from Dokdonella sp., assembly GCF_035703485.1. Lineage (GTDB taxonomy): Bacteria > Pseudomonadota > Gammaproteobacteria > Xanthomonadales > Rhodanobacteraceae > Dokdonella. The sequence continues at coordinate 1,985 of NZ_DASSYD010000076.1, forward strand.
GTTTGATCTCGATCATCTTGACCTGATCGAGAACGGCGCGCTCCTTGAACTTTTCCTCACTGAACACGCCAGCCTTTTCACAAGCGCCGAAATAGCCCGAGCCAAGCTCCCAGACGATGTCGCCGCCGAACTCGCGATGGTATTTCGACAGCGAACCTTCGCCGGTGTCGTGATAGAACTTGCCGAGCTTCGCGCCCTTGTTCAAGGCACGGATCGCGTTCGGCGACAACGAACCGAAACTCATCGCCGAGATGTTGTAGATGCTGGCCGAGTAGGGCTTTTCGCATCGCGGTCCACCGACCGGCACGCGGAAATCGTGGTCGTCGATCTTGCTTGGCACGATCGAATGATTGATCCACTCGTACTTGTCGCCATAGAAAGAGAGTTCACTGCCGAACGGTCGCGTCTCCTGCTGCTGTTTGGCACGCTGATAGACGATCGAGCGCTGATCATGCGAGAACGGGACCTCATCGTTGTCGCCCTCGACCACATACTGGCGCAACATCGGTCGCATCGCTTCCATCAGGTAGCGACCATGACCGCTGACCGGAAAATTGCGCCGCAACGTGTGTTTCGTCTGGATCAAATCCCAGATCCCGACCAGGGTCAGCAAGCCGGCAACAACACAGATCCAAGGCCAGACACCACCGAAATCCCACAGTACGGCACTGGCGAGAAAAGCAATGATGCATCCGGCAAACAGCCAATAGCGACTCGGCAGCAGCGATTTCAATGGAGATCTCCTTGAGCGGCGAGAATGCCAAGGATAGCGGATCAAGCGGTACCGGAAGCAGTGAGCGGAAGAGCGGTAAGCGGCAAGCGGTTAGCGGGAAAGACAATTCAGGGAACGCTGACAATATCGCGGAACAGGATCAGACGTGTTGACAGCAAATCCAAAGCCGCGATGCCCTTTGTTCGGGTTTCGGGATGACCAGCCATTCGGCAGTTGAACGACGGGATCCGAAAGAGCAAAAGCATCGCGCCTGAAGCCGCTCCTACGGATTTGTGGCGAAATGCATTTCGCGTTTCCAATCCCTATTCCACATTCCCCACTCCTGTCGTTGGCACCACCCCAAAAATCACCCGCTCCTCGAAAGGCTTTCCAAAGACGGTGATCTTGTGATCGCGGGCTGCAATGGCTTCGCGGACCTTCGACCAGACTTTCTGTTTGCAGATATAGATCGTGTGTCCTGCATCAGCGCGAGCCAGTTGGGTGCTGAGATCAGTGTCGTACTCCGGATCGAATGCCTTGCCAGTCTCCGGCTTGATCGAAACCTTGTCGACGCGCGCGCCCAGATGGAGGTGGATGCCATATCGGGCCATGTCCTCGATAAACACCACGTGATCGACCTGGTGAGGAACCTGCGCGCGAATCATCGTCGCCCATTCTTCTGCGTTTTTGTGCGTCGGCCAGTAAGCACTCGCCAGTCGCAACCCGAGCAGCACGATCACCCACAATCCGACCAGACCCAATCGCGGAAACGCGCGCCCTTCGATGCGCATCTGTCGGGCAATGATCAAGGCAAACGGAACGAACAAGGGCAGGATGTACAGCGGCATCCGCGAACGTGAAAAGCAAAACACGATCAATGGCAGCAGCACCCAGAGAAAAAGCAACAGTCCGGTTGAATCCTGCATGCGAGTTTCGGTCATTCGCCAATCGCGCATTGAAGCTGGCAGTTTGCGCAGCCAACGCCACAGCAACCACGTCCATGGCAGGCTGCCGATGATCAACGTCGGCGCATAAACCTGCAGCCAACCATACCATTCGCCGTGCCGGCCGAGATCCTCCGACGTCACGCGATCGACCAGTTCGTGCCCAAGGTAATAGTCGAGCAGTCCGGGTGTGTCGCTGACGACAATCAGAAACCACGGCAAGGCAACAGCGGCAAAGACCAGCAAGCCGCTCCAGTGAAATGCCGAGTTGGCACGCCGTGCCGGAAGCCAGATCGAGCATGCAACCACCACCAGCAAGGGCAGCAAGGCCGGCGGACCCTTGGCCAGAAAGCCGAGCGCGAAGCCCAACCACATCAGCATGACCCAATGCCGCGAATGCGGCGGCTCGACATGGCGCGATTCGATCCATGCCGCCATCGCACCACTCAAGGCCGCCGCGAGCAGAAAATCAGTCGTCACCAACTGCGCCGCACCAAACGGAAACAGCATCGTCGCAAAGATCACCGCGGCCTTGTTCTCATCCCCCGGAACCACGCGCCGCGCGATGAACCAGACCATCCACGCACAGAACAGAAACGTCAAGCCATACGGAATCCGCGCCGCCCAGGCGTTGTAGCCGAAGGTGCCGACACTGGCCGCAATCGCCCAGTAAGTCAGCGGTGGCTTGGTCCAGTGGCCGACAAACTCGTTGCGCATCGGATGCACCCAATCACCGCTTTCGAGCATGTTCAAGGCGACATTCGTGTAGCGCCCCTCATCCGGATCCCAGATCGCTCGTGTGCCGAGAAAGGCGAATCCCAGCATGATGATGATGACGACGGTCTGTAGTAGCGAGGGCTTGTAACCTGGGCGCATGCATGAAATCCGGATTGGGAAACAAGAATCTCGAGCCAAGTGAACGGAAAATCGAGGCGGTTCCTGCCTCCATCGCCACGATCAAGCATCCGGGTCACCAGGCGCAGATTTCGTCGACTCAGAAGCTAACGGCACCGCTGTCCTCTGGAGAGACTACTAAATAGCGGGATAGATTGCCGACCTCGTTTCCAGGAACAGATTCGAATTATCAGGTCGAGCGTGGGCGCGGGGAAGGAAGTTCAGATCGGCATATTTTCATTGAAATCGTAAAAAAGGGGGACCGTAAAAAAGGGGGACGGAGGAATTATTTGTTTGAATCGCTCCCGAAATTGCTCGCGGATAGGAGGAGTTCAACGAAAATACCCCCTGATTTAGCCTCTTTCTGAACTTGTTTCAAACGGATAATTCCTCCGTCCCCTTTTTGATTCGAGCCGGCAAACTTGATCGGGTCAACATTCTCAGTGACAAGATCTCTGAATCAAATTGCTGGATTGGGCGTTTTGCCCGAAGTTGAACAACTCTCCGATTCACGCTCTGCTTTACAGTCATGCACATTTTTCTTAGAGCACTCCAGAAGCTGCGAAACCAAATCCGGGCATGGCAAATGAGCCTCGTTCGGCGCAAGTTTCATGTCGAGGAACCAGGGACAGCAGATTTTCTGGTTCCGTTTGTTTCTCGTTGCCGGTATTGCGAAGCAGATCAAGCTCAACACCGCCTCCTCGGGAAAGTCCCTCTCACTTTTGATGGGGAACTTCTGCAGAAAGACTATTCTCTGGTGCAATGCGGTGACTGTGAGGTGATCTACCTGGATCCGGAACCTCCGGCGAAAGATTTGCAGAGGCTCTATGTTGGCTCGACCCAATTTTCGGGTGCGCAGTATTTGCGCAGTCCTGAAGCCGAACGTATCGCGAAAAGCTATGGTCGGCGACTGCGAAACCTGGATCTGCTCCACAAGTCCGTGGAATCCGTTCTGGAGATTGGTGCGGGACCGGCATGGATTTGCCGCGCTGCGAAAGAAAGACTCCCGGGTGTGCTAACGATCGCCCAGGACATTAGGGAGGGTCTGAACAAGTCCCTAGACTCGTGGTAAAATGGCACTTAGTCAATAACGCTATCCCACTATGAAACAGATGAGTTTTGGTGACGCCGAATACGCTTCCAAGAAGAAGCAAACCCGGCGCGAGAAATTTCTGG
>NZ_DASSYD010000046.1:0-4554 GCF_035703485.1 Dokdonella sp.
TACTTCAAGGATTTCGAGTCGACCGACGGCACCGAGATCAACGGCGTGCGTCTGAAGACCGCGGTATTGCACCCGGGCGATCAGATTTCGTTTGGTCGCAACCGCTTCGTGCTTGAAGCTCCTGGCTACCCTGCGCGGGGCCAGAGCATGCCGACTCCGGCCAACATGGCACCGGCGATTACGCAAACCCTGGACGCCATCGACATTCCGGACCCGGCGCGTTTCGAAGTGGACGAAACCGTTGATGGTGAGGATTCGTCGGGCATCTGGTGGCTGATCGCGGCTGCAGCGCTGATCGGCCTCGGTATTGCCGGCTTGATCTGGTTCGGCAGTTAGGGCAACGCTGATCAACCCTGCGTGGGCAAGACCAGCTCCCTCGAGCGCTTGCAGTCATGCTGCATTGCGACATATCGTTGACGCTCGCCTTCGGCCGCGGATGCATGGGCCGAGTGTTCCCAACTGAGTCAGTTTCGAGGGTGCGCCTGTGAGTCGCGGCTACAACTTCAGTGCTGGACCCGCTGCATTGCCGGAAGAGGTGTTGTTCCAGGCCCGCGAGGAGATGCTTGAATGGGGCACGGCGCGTGCCTCGGTCATGGAAATCAGTCATCGCGGCCGTGATTTCATGGCGCTGGCGGCCGAATCCGAGCAGGATCTTCGCGATTTGATGGCGATTCCGGCCAATTACCACGTGTTGTTCATGCAGGGCGGGGCGACCCAGCATTTTGCCCAGATTCCGATGAACTTCGCTCGCCCGGATATGGTGGCTGATTACATCGTCACCGGCTCCTGGGGCGAAAAGGCGGTCAGGGAGGCCAGACCCTACGTTCAGCCGCGCATCAGTGCGAGTTCGCTGGATTCAAACTACACGCGCATCCCGCCGCGATCGAGCTGGGATCTGGATCCGCAGGCGGCTTATGTCCACTACACGCCGAACGAGACCATCCATGGCGTCGAATTTCGGGAGATTCCCGAGGTCGGAACGGTTCCGCTGATTGCCGACATGTCCTCGGACATTCTTTCGCGCCCGCTTGATGTGTCGAAGTTTGCTCTGATCTATGCCGGCGCGCAGAAAAATATAGGCGCTTCGGGGCTGGTGATCCTGATTGTCCGCGATGACTTGCTTGAGCGTTGCCCACAGAACATCGCGCGGATATTCAACTACGCCGAACATGCCGCCAACCATTCGCTTTTGAACACGCCGAACACTTATGGCTGGTATCTGGCCTCGCTGGTTTTCAAATGGCTCAAGGCGCAGGGCGGCACTGAGGCGATGGCGGAGCACAACCGGATCAAGGCCGAATTGCTTTACTCGGCCATCGACAATTCGGGGTTCTACAGCAATCCGGTCGATGCGCAGGCGCGCTCGTGGATGAATGTGCCGTTCTTTCTGCCTCGTCCGGGACTGGATGGGGTCTTTCTCGAAGAAGCCGATGCCGCCAATCTGCTCGGCTTGAAAGGACACAAGCTGCTTGGTGGCATGCGCGCATCAATCTACAACGCGACCAACCTGGCCGCAGTTGAGGTGCTGGTTGATTTCATGCGCGATTTCGCGCGTCGTCACGGTTGAGTTTGACTTTCAACCAGGCATTCAAGGTTTGGCAATCACGGGGCATGCTGCAATGAGCAATGAGCTGGAGCAATCGACACCGCCGATGGATCTGGCCGAGGTGCGCGAACGCATCGATGGCATCGACAGGGACATCCAGAACCTGATTGCCGAACGCGCGCGCTGGGCGCACCAGGTCGGTCTGGCCAAGGGCCCACTGGCGGCTGCCGTCGATTACTACCGTCCCGAGCGCGAAGCGCAGGTGTTGCGCATGGTGGTCGATCGCAACGAAGGTCCGCTCAGCGACGAAGTGCTAGTGCATGTGTTTCGCGAAGTCATGTCGGCCTGTCTGGCCCAGCAGGAGCCGCTGAAGATCGGCTATCTCGGTCCCGAAGGCACCTTCAGCCAGCAGGCGGTGCTCAAGCACTTCGGTCGCTCGGCGCACGGTCAGCCGATGGCCAGCATCGAGGAGGTGTTTCAGGAAGTCGAAAACGGCAACGCCGATTTTGGCGTCGTGCCGGTCGAGAATTCGGGGCAGGGCACGATCCAGATCACCCTCGACATGTTTCTTACTTCGAACATCAAGATCTGTGGCGAAGCCGAGTTGCGCGTGCATCAATATCTGCTCTCGCGCAGCGGTCGCATCGAGGATATCGAGCGCATCTATTCGCACCCGCAATCGTTTGCGCAAACCCAGGCCTGGTTGCGCGGAAATCTGCCGAATGTCGAGAAGCTGCCGGTTTCGAGCAATGCCGAAGGCGCGCGACGTGCGCGCAATGCCGAGGATGCCGCCGCCATCGCCGGCGAGTCGGCCGGTCTGGTCTATGGCCTGAAGAAAGTCATCATGCGCCCGATCGAGGATCACGCCGACAACACCACGCGCTTCCTTGTCCTTGGCCGGCAGATCTTTCCGCCATCGGGTCATGACCGTACCTCGGTACTGGTCTCGATCAAGGATCAGCCCGGTGCCCTGTTCAATGTGTTGAGTCCCTTTGCCAAGCATGGCATCACGATGAACCGGATCGAGTCTCGTCCCTCCCATCACGCCAAGTGGGAATATGCGTTTTTTATTGACCTGGCTGGCCATGTTGACGATGCGCCGATGCAGCAGGCACTGTCCGAGCTCGACGCGTTTGCCGCGGAGATCAAGGTTCTTGGTTCCTATCCGGTCGCCATTCCGTGAGTTTTGATGCAGCGACGTTAGCCAATCCGACGACCCGGGTTCTGCGCGCATATGACCCTGGCCATGATCTGCCGACCCTGCGTGCCCGATTCGGTGAACTGCTCGCCGAGCTCGGATCCAATGAAACCGTCCTCGGCCCGAGTCCTCGCGCGCTGACCGCGATGAGTGATGCCCTGGCGGAGACGTTTCGCTACCCGGATCCACAAGCAGGTGCTCTCAAGCGTGCACTTGCCGAGCACTGGCGAATCGAGAGCTCACGCATCGCCCTCGGCAACGGCTCGCATGAGTTGCTGATGTTGCTCGCCCAATGCTTCGCTGATCCAGAAACTTCAGTGGTTTTCCCGGAATACGGCTTCGCCGTGTTTCCGATTGCGACGGCTGCCGTTGGAGCGATTGGTATTCGCGCCAACGCACTGCCGGGCGACCATGCAACGGCGCCGTATGGGCATGATCTCGACGCGCTGGCTGCCGCCGTACGCGAGGATACGAAACTGGTCTATCTGGCCAATCCGAACAATCCAACCGGGACCTGGTTCAGCGATGCCGAGCTTGAGGGTTTTCTTGCACGTGTTGCGCAATCGACTCTGGTCGTTGTTGATGAGGCCTACCAGGAATTTGTCGATGCGCCGGGCGCGGGCAGTGCGATTCGCCTGCTCGACAGCTATCCGAACCTGGTCGTTACCCGCACATTCTCGAAAGCCCATGCGCTGGCCGGTTTGCGTATCGGTTATCTGCTGGCTGACGCCAGCGTGGTCGATGTGATTGAACGTTTGCGTGAATCGTTCAACGTCAACATGCTCGCCCAGGTTGCCGCTCTGGCGGCGCTTGCAGATGCCGAACACCTCGAAAAGGTCTGCCGCTGGACGCGCAGTGAACGCGAGTGGTTGAGCGCCGAACTGGACTCGCGCGGCTATCGCGTACTGCCCTCGCAAACCAACTTTGTTCTCGTCGTTCTGGATCATGATGCAGGGTCGCTGGAGCAGCACCTGTTCAAGCGTGGCGTCATCGTCCGGCCGATGGGTGGCTACGGTCTCGGCCACTGCATTCGCATCAGTCTTGGCACGCGTGCCGAAAACGAGCGTCTGCTCGCGGCCTTGCCATGAGTGCGCCATTGATCTGGCAGAGTGAAACCGGGGTTGCGTTACACGGTGAACTGATCGTGCCCGGCGACAAATCGGTGTCACATCGGGCCATCATGCTGGCTGCGCTTGCCGATGGCAGTTCACGAATCCGGGGTTTTCTCGAAGGTGAAGACACACGCGCGACGGCGGCTGCCTTTGCGGACATGGGCGTAGCAATCGAGGCGCCATCGGCGTGTGAACGCATCGTCCACGGTGTCGGGTTGCACGGGCTGAGCGCACCGACATCGGCCATTGATTGCGGCAATGCCGGAACCGGCATGCGTCTGCTCGCCGGTCTGCTGGCTGGGCAATCGTTTGATTCCGAGCTGCGCGGAGATGATTCACTCTCGCGGCGACCGATGCGGCGGGTAATCGAACCACTGGAATCGATGGGCGCACGGATTGATTCCGACAGCGGAGCCTTGCCACCTTTGCGTGTTCGTGGCGGCCATGCGCTGACCGGCAAGCGCTTCACGCCGAGTATCGCCAGCGCCCAGGTCAAATCGGCCATCCTGCTCGCCGGTCTCTATGCGCAAGGCACCACCGAGGTTCGCGAGATCCACCCGACACGCGACTACACCGAGCGCATGCTCAGCGCCTTTGGCTGGCCAGTTGAGTTCGGTTCCGGTTGGGCGCGATTGTCCGGCGGCCATCGCCTGACGGCGACTGAGGTCGTGGTTCCGGCCGATTTCTCCTCGGCGGCA
>NZ_DASSYD010000085.1:0-9485 GCF_035703485.1 Dokdonella sp.
TGGCTTGAAGCGACTGCATGGATGCAGGAGGTAGAGCAACGCAGGAGCAGTTGCCGACACGGCCAGTGCATCTGCGCCAGCGCGCCGCGATCTGCACGCAGACAGGCGTCGTGACGATTGCGCCACTTGATCAGCGTTGCCTTAAGGCAACGCTGATCATGAACAGGAGAGATCATTGCTCAATCTGAAACGAGTTCTGACTGTGTCCATCATCGGTATCGGCATGGCGATATCGATTTTGAGTGTTGCCAAGGATGCTCGACAAGCAGCACAAGATCAGGCTGCAATGCAGAAATACAATGAGCAGCTGATTGATGCACTGCTCGCCAAGGGAACTCCGCGGGCTATCGCGCTTGCCGCCACGTCGCTGAGCTATGCCGATAGAGGTTCCAGGCCAGCCATTGACGAGAGGCGGCTTGAATTGTTGGATCGTGCCGCGCAGATGGCGCCGGATGATGCGTGGGTCCAATGGCTGGCAGTCGCCGGTGCAACGCCGTCCGGCAGCTTGTCCGAACCCCTGTTGGCACTGCAGCGACTTGCGCCGGACAACGGTGCAATCTGGTTGTTCCAGTTGCGCCGGGCGACCCAAGCCAAAGACAACAGCGGTATCAACGAAGCACTCCACCGGATCGGAGCATCGAGTCACTTTGACGACTACTTCACCACCAACGCAACCGAATGGCTCAAGTTTCTTCGCGACTACCCCTTGCCAGAAACTTATGCAATCGCCGACAAGGCAATGACTGAGCGAATGGTATTGATTTCGGCCAACAGCCGAGCCGCCGCCACTTACTTGCCGGGCGCATTCAGCGCGATCAGCGTGTGCAAACCCAAGTCTGAGCCCTTGACCGCTGATCGTCGCGCGGCCTGCCTGGCCGCTGGTCGACTCATGCTCAATCAATCAAGCTCCCTGAGTTCCATGGCAGCTGGCGCTGCTGTGTTACGCGCGGCGCAAGCCGCCGATACCGACGACATCACCCGGAACCAGAAGTACTTCACGGAGGAATATGCCATAGCTGCAAATGAGGCCATCGCGAACCCGGATGAAATCGAGAGTTATGTGAGCGATTGGATTCAGACGCGGAACGAGGTCCAGTTCGCCAGGAACCTGCTGACTCGCGCCGGCATTCCATTATTGCCGCCAGCGGACTGGAAACCGGACCCGCAGCGCTTTCATTCCAGAATCACGGCCCGGAATAGCGACTGATTCCACGATTGCGGCTGGGCTGGTGTAGGATTTGCCCCGATGTGCTGTGCGACGGAGGCGGTAATGCTGAAAGTCCTGGTAGCGAGCTCCAAGGGCGGTTGTGGAAAGTCCACAATCGCAACGAATCTGGCAGCCTATTCTGCACTCAAGGGCAAAGCGACCGTACTCGCCGATGCCGATCGTCAGGGATCGAGTAGCCGCTGGTGCGAAAAGCGCGCCGATCTCAGCACAGCGGTGCTGCCAATCGACGCCACACGCAAAAACTGGCAACAGCGCATTCCGGTTGACGCCGAGCGCGTCATCATCGATTCCGGGGCCGGTATCCGGGTCAGCGAAATTGCCGCGATCCTCGACGATGTCGACGTCATCGTTGTACCCGTGCTGCCTTCCGTGGTCGATCTTGAGGCGACCCTGCCGTTTCTGAACGAGCTGGCCACACTGCCGCGAATCAAGAAAGGCAAGGTGCCGGTCGGACTGGTGGCGAATCGGGCCAAGCCGTGGACCAATGCGACCCAGAACGCGCTGGCCGAGATTGGCGATTGGCCATTCCCGCTGATTGCGCAACTGCGTGACACCCAGGCCTATTCGCTGATGAACGGTCTCGGCCGCAGCATCTTCGACTACCACTCCGAAATCGTCCGTTCGCATCAGGAAGACTGGGCCAAACTGCTGCGCTGGCTGAAGAAGCAGGGCTGAGTCAGGAAAGCGCCTTACCGACACATTCCTTGCAGCTGAATGTGTCGTCGGTGGCGTCCTTTCCGGTGTATTCGCCTCGCGCGGGTGACCGACCTTTGGGAATTTCATCGGGCTTGCGGCATGATGCAGGCTCAAGCCAAGGAATCGCCATGTCCATTCGCCAGATCATCCTGTTGCGCCATGCCCATGCTGAACCGCCGGATGGAGACCAGACCGATGCGTCACGGCCATTGACCGATAGTGGCATCTGCGAGGCGATGGCGGCTGCAGAGTGGCTCAAGGCACATGAAGCAGAACCCGATGTGCTGGTCTGCTCACCGGCAACGCGAACCCAGGAAACGGCGCAGCGCATCGTCATGGGGCTCGGCGGAAACCTCTCGACCGTGATTGACCCTCGTATCTACGAAGCAACTCCAGCTACCCTTATCCAGGTGCTGGAGGACCATGTGGATGCCGATTGCATCCTGCTCGTCGGACACAATCCCGGGCTTGAGACGCTGGTTGCCCTGCTCACCGATGGCGCATCGGATCAAGGCCGCGGCATGCCGCCGGGTGCGATCGCCTGGCTGCATGTGGATTCTGATGCCGCGATTGAGCCAGGTACGGCAAGTCTCCGCCATTTCTGGTGGCCTTGAGGTCGGAGGCTGCCGATGCTGGCGTCAGGCTTTCTGGCCGGATTGATCGCATTGGCGACAACGGCGCCCGCTGCAGAGCCGCCTGCCACCGAGATACTGCAACTCGATAATCCACATTCAAGCGCCGCTTTCAGCGTCAAGGTACTGTGGATGTTCACCGTGGAAGGTCGCTTCGACAGCGTCCATGGCGAGGTCAGGATCGACCGTTTCCGCAGCCAGGCCCGCGTCGATGCGCGTATCGATGCAGCCGAGGTGACGATGAACCGCGAAAGTGCAACCACTTGGGTCAAATCCGCCGAATTCTTCGACGTCGAGAACTACCCCGAGATCCGCTTTCGCTCCGAGCCGTTTCCACTCTCGCGGTTGCACGACGGCGGCGAGTTGCCGGGCGCGCTGACCATGCGTGGCGTTACTCTTCCGGTGGTGTTCGAAGTGGCACCGTCCACCTGCCAGCGCGTTGCCGTCGACTGCCCGGTGCAAGCAACCGGTACGGTCAAACGCAGCGATTTCGGCATGCAGTCGCGGCGCGCGACCCTGTCCAACAAAGTCGAATTGAGCTTCAGCATCCGCATGTCCTTGCCGGATCGAGATGCGGCGGAATCATGAGTGTCGGCAAGCATGGACTCCCCGGTTGCAAGTGGCTGCGTCTGGCCCTCGTTGTGGCTTGTCTGTTTGTCCTGGCTGGCTGCGGCCTCAATCGTCAATTGGCACGCCAGGCCGATCGGGTCGTTGCCGCCGAACAACCTCAGCAGATCACCTGTCCGCAGGCTGACCACTGCGCCATCGGTTCACCATTCCACCAATTGGCCAAGCAGGCACGCCTGGCGAGTACGCCGCAGCAGCCGATCCACTATGTGAACGTGCTCGAGCAAGGCGAGGATTCCCTGCTGCTGCGAGTGCACCTGATCCGCGCCGCGCGCAAGACGATCGATATCCAGACCTTCATCTGGGACAACGACGATGCCGGCCGGCTGATTCTCGATGAGCTGCTCACCGCCGCGCGTCGGGGGGTGCGCGTGCGTGTTATCGCCGATCAACTGTTTTCGCTCGAAGATACCGAGCTGCTCTCGCGCCTGGCCCTGGTCCACCGCAATTTCGAGGTTCGCATCTACAACCCGACCTTCCACAAGGCGGTGACCCAACCGCTCGAATTCGCGGCCAGCATCGTCTGCTGTTTCACCCGCTTCAATCAACGCATGCACAACAAGTTGTTCCTGGTCGACAATGAGTTCGGCATCGCCGGCGGGCGCAACTACGAAAACCGCTACTTCGACTGGGATCACGAGTTCGACTATCGCGATCGTGATGTCCTTGTCACAGGTGATGAAGCCGGGCGGGAGATGGCCACCTCGTTCGAAAAGTTCTGGTCCAACAAGCGGGCCGCACGACTGACCCGTCTCAACGACGTCAATCAGCGTCTGGTTGCCGAAGCCGACCAGCATCTGCCGCTGCCAGCAGCCGAACGCGGCATCGATCCGATGCGCGTGGAGATCCTGCGTGCGCATGCCGGTCTGGTGGCCGAGATTGAGCGACGTTTCATCAGCACGGCACTACGGGTCGGCCAGGTCGACTACTTTTCGGACACTCCGGCCAAACAGGAGCAAGGATCCGACCCGAACAAGCAGTTGGGCGAGCATATTGCGAGCATGATCAGCCAGGCGCAGACCCAGATCATCATGCAGACCCCGTATCTGGTCATCAGCAAGCATGCCCGGCGGGTATTTCGAAAACTGCAAGAACGCGAAACTCCCCCCGATATCATCGTCTCGACCAACTCGCTGGCAGCAACCGATGCGTTCTATGTCTACGCCCTGTCGCACAAGTACAAGAAGCGCTACTTGAAACTTGGCTTTCGCATTTATGAGTTCAAGCCGTTTCCAGGTGATGCCAGCAAGATGATTTCGCGTTATTCCGAATTGAGTGGTGACGGCAATACGAATGGCTACCAGCGTTTCGGCAAGGCACCGCTGACCAGTCGCGGCGTCCGCATCGGCATGCATGCAAAGTCGATCGTCATCGACGGTCGGACCACTCTGATCGGATCGCACAACTTCGATCCACGTTCGGACAACTACAACACCGAATCGGGCCTGATCATCCATGACCGCGCAGTTGCCGACCTGGTGCGATCAGCGATCGTGGGCGACGCCCAGCCACAAAATTCATGGACTATCGCCAAGCGGCCACGCACAAACCTTCTGCACCGCATCAACAATGCGATCGCTGATTTTTCCACCGTGCTGCCGCTGTTCGATTTCTGGCCGTTCCGCTATGCAACCAGTTACGAGCTCAATCCCGGTTGCGCGCCGCTGAAACAGAACGATCCGCACTTCTACGACTGCTACACCGCCGTCGGCGACTTCCCGGAAGTCGATCTGCCGATGAAAACGATCTATACGCGCATCGTTACCGCGTTCGGCGCCGGGGCAGTCGGAATCCTCTGACAGGCCCACTTCCCGGCCAGCTCCGGCAGCGATCTATTTTTTCGCACCGATTGACGTGCTCGAACGCGGCGTCTAGTCTCAGCGCTGGAATTTCCCCTGCGGAGTGGCCCCCATGTCCCTGGACATCACGATTCAACTGGCTGATGAAGACCTCGATCATTTCATTGAGGCGATGCAACGAGCGCAATCCAAAGCGACCAATCTCAGCTCGCAGGCCATCATCGACTCGGCATCCAAACTGCTTGTCGAAGTGCCGCAGACCAAGGTTCCGCAGTTCATCAGGGATCGCCTCGACAATCTCGATCAGATGATCCAGCTCGTTGTCGATGAGGGCTACGGCCTGCCCGATGAGGACCGCAAGCGCGTGCTTTCCTGCCTGGCCTACTTTGCTGATCCGGACGACATCATCCCCGACAGCGTGCCAGTCCTCGGATTTCTCGATGACGCGATCATGATCGAGCTCTGTGTGCGCGAGCTGAAGCCCGAGCTTGATGCCTATGGTGACTTCGTCCTTTTCCGCAATCAGGAAGCGACCCGTCGCGGTGTGGATCCGGCCAGCCTCAAGACCGAACGCGTTGAGTGGCTGGAGACTCGACGACTTGAAGCCCATGAACACATGCGTCACCGGCGTCGCGATGGCTATGGCGCCAGCAGCAACTGGGCCCCGGCACTGTTCCGAACTCGCTGAAAGCAAGGCAATACACGAAAAGAGCAGCCGAAAGGCTGCTTTTTTTTGTCAGCTCGGACTCGCCACCCACGGACTCCGAAAGTGGCTACAAGCTGCCTGCTGTCAGCATTGCGACTGCGCGCAGCGGCTCCGCCCGCCTCGGGACGCGAGGCGGGCGGTGCTGATATCACCTAATTTCCTGTTTTTTCTGAAATAATTGGCATTCAGGACTTTAGCCCCATGTTCGACAGCGCGATCCGGGCTAGGATCGTGGGTCTGCTGTTTCTCATCCGGGGTACTGACGATGCGTTATCGATCCATCGCCGCCGTATTCGGCTGCCTGCTGCTGTTGCCAGGCTTGGCGTTCGCCGCCGACAAAAAGAAGGACGAGCCCAAATGGGACGTCAACGCCGCCCACGGCAAGACCAAGACCGTGCGCTTCAGTACCGATGAAGGTACCTGGCTCGATCTCGATGTCAGCCCGAACGGCAAGACCATCGCCTTCAGCATGCTCGGCGATCTTTATCTGCTGCCGATCGAAGGCGGCAAGGCCAGGCGCATCACCCAGGGCGCGGCCTGGGATGTGCAGCCGCGCTTCTCCCCGGATGGCAAGGAAATCGCCTACACCTCGGATCGCGGCGGCGGCAACAATATCTGGCGCATGCCGGTCATCGGCGGCGACGCCAGCCAGGTCTCGAAAGAGGATTTCCGCCTGCTCAACAACCCGGCGTGGACGCCGGATGGCCAGTACCTGATCGCGCGCAAGCACTTCACCGGTGAGCGCTCGCTCGGTGCCGGCGAACTGTGGATGTACCACATCGCCGGCGGTGCCGGTTTGCAGTTGACCAAGCAGAAAAACGATCAGCAGGATCTCGGCGAGCCCGCGGTCAGTGCCGATGGCAACTACGTCTATTTCTCCGAAGATGTCAGCCGTGGGCCGTACTTTCAGTACAACAAGGACCCGCACGGCCTGATTTACGCGGTCAAGCGTCTTGATCGCCGCGATGGCGAAATTGAAACCATCATTGCCACCGGCGGCGGCGCGGTGCGTCCCGAGCCGTCACCCGATGGCAAGTCACTGGCCTTCGTCAAGCGCGTGCGCGAGAAGACCGTGCTGGAGAAGGTTGATCTCGACAGCGGCGAGGTCAAGGCCCTCTGGGATGGCCTCTCGCATGACATGCAGGAAGCCTGGGCAATCTTCGGCCCGTATCCGAACTACGCGTGGACACCGGATTCCAAATCACTGGTGATCTGGGCCCAGGGCAAGCTCTGGCGCGTCGATGCCGCCAGTGGCGAGCACAGCGAAATTCCGTTTACGGCCGATGTCGAGCAGACCGTCACCGAACCGCTGCGTTTCGAGCAGAGCATCGGCGAAGGCACGTTCCAGCCGAAGATGATTCGCGATGTCGCCACCAGCCCGAATGGCAAGACCCTGGTCTTCCATGCGCTGGGCCATCTGTGGGTTAAGGCGTTGCCGAACGGCAATCCGAAGCGCCTGACCGCCGACGCAAATCACTTCGAATACCAGCCAAGCTTCAGCGCCGATGGCAACAAGATGCTCTACACGACCTGGTCGGATGCCGAGCAGGGCCGCATTGTCGAGCACGATTTCGCGACCAACAGCGCGCGCATCCTGACCCCGAAGCCGGGTTTCTACTACGGCCCGCGCTATTCGAACGATGGCTCGCGCATCGTCTACGCAAAAACCTCGGGCAGCTCGCTGACCGGCAATCTCAATTCCGGCCAGTCGGGCATCTACCTGATGCCGGCCAACGGCGGCGAAGCGCGTCGACTGGCCAGGGAGGGCGGCGATCCGGCGTTCTCGGCCGATGGCAAGCGCGTCACCTTCCTGACCGGCAACGGCCTCAAGAAAAAGCTCCAGAGCATTGCCATCGACGGCAGCGAGCCGCGTGATGTGTTTGATCTCAAGTACGTCAACTTCGTCAGCATCAGTCCCGATGGCAAGTGGGTCGCCTTCAGCGAACTGTTCAATGCCTATGTCGCGCCGATGCCGACAACCGGCGGCAGCATTGAACTGTCAAAAGAGACCAAGGCGATCCCGGTCAGTGTGGTCAGCCAGGATGTCGGCTCGTACCTGCACTGGTCGGCTGATTCGAAGTCGCTGCACTGGATGGTCGGTCGCGAATACCACTCGCGTGATCTGACCGATTCGTTCACCTTTCTGCCTGGCGCACGCAAGGAACTGCCCAAACCCGGCAGCGACAAGCCCGTCGATGTCGGCTTGAGCGTGCGCTATGACACACCGGGCGATGTGTTCGCCTTCACCGGCGCGCGTCTGATCACGATGAACGATGCCGAGTCGAAACAGGAAGTCATCGAAGATGGTGTGCTTGTCGTCGATGGCGACACGATCAAGGCGATCGGCGCGAGCGGTGAGGTTTCCATCCCGTCCAACGCCCGGGTCATCGACGTCAAGGGCAAGACCATCGTGCCCGGCTATGTCGATGTCCACGCCCATGTGAATCACTTCAGTTCCGGCGTCGTGCCGCAGCAGAACTGGGCCTACTACACCAACCTCGCCTTCGGCGTGACTACCACCCATGATCCGTCGGCGACCACCGAAACCGTGTTCTCACAATCGGAACTGGTCAAGGCTGGCGACATGGTCGGTCCGCGCATCTTCTCGACCGGCACGATCCTCTACGGTGCCGATGGCGACTTCAAGGCCGTGGTCAATTCACTCGACGATGCGCGCGCGCACCTGCGCCGGATGAAGGCCAACGGTGCGTTCAGCGTGAAGAGCTACAACCAGCCGCGTCGCGATCAGCGTCAGCAGATCAACCAGGCCGCGCGCGAGCTCGGCATGCTCGTGGTCGAAGAGGGCGGCTCAACCTTCAACCACAACATGACGATGATGCTCGATGGCGTCACCAGCATCGAACACAACATCCCGGTCGCGCCGCTGTACGCCGACGTCATCAAGCTGTGGAAGGAAACCGACGTGCGCAACACGCCAACCCTGGTGGTCAGCTACGGCGGCCTCAGCGGCGAATACTGGTGGTACGCGCGCGACAACGTCTGGGAAGACAAGAAGCTCAATCGCTTCTTTCCTCGGGAAACGCTGGATGCGCGTTCGATCCGTCGCGAGACCGCACCGGACTGGGACTACTACCACATCGAAGTCGCCAGGGCGGCGAAGAAGCTGCGTGACGCCGGCATCAAGATCAACACCGGCGGCCATGGCCAGTTGCAGGGCCTGTCGCTCAACTGGGAAACCTGGATGCTGACCCAGGGTGGCTTCAGCAACTTCGAGGCCCTGCGTGCGGCCACCATCGACGGCGCCGACACCATCGGCCTGTCGAAACAGATCGGCTCGCTGACGCCGGGCAAACGCGCCGACTTCGTCATTCTCAACAGCAACCCGCTGGACAACATCCGCGCCACCGTCGACACCCGCTACGTCGCCATCAACGGTCGCGTCTTCGACATCGACGCCGACATGGCCGAAGTCGGCGGCAAGAATCGCCCGGCACCCGAGTTCTACTGGCAGCGCCACCACGAAGGCCGCACGTTCGGCATCGAATACGGCCCGACCGCGCCGTGCCACTGCCCGAAGTCCGGCACGTTGCACTCGCATTGACGGATCGGAGTGCCGGCTGCAAGCCGGCACTTCCCGCGCCCGCAGCCCCAAATCCATCGCGGCCGCGGCGACCCAAGCTCCGTAGCCACCCCTACCCCGATAGGGGTCGGGAAGGCTCATCACCTCCCCGCCCTCCGAACCGTGCGTGCGGTTCTCCCGCACACGGCTCTCCAGTTGGTGGTTGCTTCATCGAGATCGGCACGCCAAGGCATGGGCTTGGGTTAACGTGAAAAGC
>NZ_DASSYD010000185.1:0-4750 GCF_035703485.1 Dokdonella sp.
TGAAGCCCGGGAAAAGCAGAAGCAGTGATGGCAGGCCAAGCAGCAGCGCGGCCAGACAATGCGCTAGAAAGCGAATCGGCGCGCGCAAGCCCTGGTGATCATCAATCCAGCCGACAAGTGCGACCAGAATGATCGATGCAAAGAGTGTCATCGAAGCGAAGCCGCCGGAGCTTCTGCTTGCAATGATCGCATAAGCCCCGAGCCCAACCAGCACCGCAAGAACGATCCCGACGCCGCCGCCCCGCGGAGTCGGCAACTGGTGTGATCGTCGCCTTCCCGGCAGATCGAACATCTCGCGCCGATTCGCGTAGCGGATGCTCAGACGCGTTGCGATCAATGAAAGGGCGAGCGTTGCCACGATCAGGAGCAACCACGCCGGAAGCGAAAGGCTGGACATTCGCCTTTCTCTACTCCCCGACCACGCTGTGAATTGGGCGTACGGTGCTCCAGTTCTTGCAGCTCGGACATTGCCAGTGGTGCGCCTTGGCGCCGAATCCACAGTGGGAACAACGATACATGGCCTGCCCTTCAAGCAGCTTTCGGGTCAGGTCGCGCTGGATCAGCAGGCTTTCGCGGGCATCATCCTTGGCGAAATGAAGGTTGGCATCGATCAACGCCATCAAGGCGCGAACCGACGGTCGCTGACGGAGTTGTCGGGTCAGGAACTCGATGGCAACTTCTTCACCCTTGGTTCGAGCATACAAGCGGGCCAGTGCGAGTACCGGCGATACGCCCTGGTGCCTGTCAATAATCTGCAGCAGAAACTCTTCGGCACGCTGCATCGTCTGCGCCTTGGCGTAGCAATCCAGCAGGAGCGAAAGAATCTCCGGCACGTAGTCGACCTCTCGTTCGGCTACATGCTCATACGCCGCGATGGCGGCCTCGTAGTTGCCTTCGGCCGCCTCGATATGGCCAAGGATCATGCTCGCTCGAATGCAGTCCTCTTCAGCTTCAAGTGCCTCATCGAGACAGGCACGAGCTTCATCCGCTGCCCCTCGACTTCGGGCCAGTTCGGCGCGTTCGCAATGAAACTGGGCAATGATCGCACCCTGCGATTCACCGGTAGCTGCCTCCAGCTTGGTCGCATGGTCAATAGCCTTTGCCCAGTCGCGCTCATGCTGATAAATCGAAACCAGATGGGTCAGCGCCGACGGTGCCAGTGCGTTCATCGCAACCAGATCCGTAAACAGGGTCTCGGCACGATCGAGCAGACCAGCACGCATGTAATCCTCACCCAATTCCAGCAGGGCGACGGTCTTCTCTTCATCGCTCAACGTCGGTCGCGCGATCAGGTTTTGATGAACACGAATGGCGCGATCCACCTCACCTCGTCGGCGAAACAGATTGCCCAGGGCGAGGTGGGTCTCCACCGTATCGCGGTTGTATTCGGCCAGCTTCAGGAAAACTTCAATCGCCTTGTCCTGCTCCTCATTGAGCAGGTAGTTCAGACCACGAAAATAGTTGCTCGACAGTTCGCTGACCCGGGCACCCGATGTGCGCTCACTTCCACGGCGGGCGACATACCAACCCGAAAACGCAGCGATCGGCAATAACAGGAACAGCAAATGAAATTCGTTCATGTGCGACCAGAGCTTTCATCTTGGATCGCAGTCGGCGCAGTTTCGTTTCGCAGGGCCTGCAAGGCCCGTTTAGTCGTGCGCAACTCACGTCGAAGCCGACGCACGCGCACCAGCCAGACTAGCAGACCGCCCATTATCCAGCCGATCAGCAGAACGGAGAGCAGAGCCGCTCCCTTGGGCAAAGAAACTTCGGTGAAATAGAGATCAAACAGCATGCGCTCGGAGTTGAGTGCTCCGAAGGTCGCACCGAAAACAACGGCCAGCAGCACCAAAACCACTACGCCAAGACGCATGAGCACAATCTCCAGGGGCTATATCGCCTTGCTGGCGAATTCACAAGCTCGGAACGCGATCAGGTAGCGACTTCATTGGCAGCGGAGGTGATGCCGTTGTTCACTCGCTCGCGCAGTTCCTTGCCGGGTTTGAAGTGTGGCACATGTTTGCCGGGCAAGGCGACCGCCTCACCGGTCTTCGGATTTCGGCCCATGCGCGGTGGCCGGAAATGCAGCGAAAAACTTCCGAATCCACGAATTTCGATCCGTTCGCCATTGGCCAACGCATGCGTCATCTGTTCAAGCATGCTTTTTACGGCCAGCTCGACATCGTTGCCTGCCAGATGTTGCTGGCGGCCAGAAAGGATCTCGATCAACTCGGACTTTGTCATCTCGGCTCACACCGGCGGATTTAAGAAGAAGGTGCCCATTCGCAGGAATGGGCACCACGATCCCATCGACTGGTGCAGTTACGCACCAGCCATCCCGCATCAGTCGCGGTTGAACTTTTCTTTGAGCAAAGCGCCCAGCTGGGTCGTGGCACCGGTGGAACCCTGGTAATCATCCAGCACCGACTGCAGCTCTTCCTCATCCTTCTGGCGGATCGACAGCTGCAACACGCGGCCCTTGCGATCCATGCCAATGAACTTGGCTTCGACCGGATCACCCACCTTGAAATGCAGGGTCGCGTCATCGACGCGTTCCTTGGCGATGTCGTTGGCACGCAGATAGCCTTCGATGCCTTCCTCGATATCGACGGTCACGCCGCGTGCGTCAACTTCGCGCACGGTGCCATTGAGGATGCTGCCACGCGGATGGTTGGCCATGAATTGACCGAACGGATCCTGCTCGAGCTGCTTGATGCCAAGCGAAATGCGCTCGCGCTCCGGATCGACCGCCAGAACCACGGCTTCGATATCGTCGCCCTTCTTGAAGTTGCGTACGAGGTCTTCGCCGGCCGCAGCCCACGAGATATCGGACAGATGGACAAGACCATCGATGCCGCCGTCGAGACCGATGAAGATACCGAAATCGGTGATTGACTTGATCTGGCCGGTAACCTTGTCGTTCTTCTTGAAGATCGCGGCAAAGGCTTCCCACGGATTGGCGCGGGTCTGCTTGATGCCGAGCGAAATGCGACGACGCTCTTCATCAACGTCGAGAACCATGACTTCAACGTCGTCGCCAACCTGGACAACCTTGGCCGGATTGACGTTCTTGTTGGTCCAGTCCATTTCGGAAACGTGGACGAGGCCTTCGACGCCAGCTTCGAGTTCGACGAAGCAGCCGTAATCGGTGACGTTGGAAACCTTGCCGACCGCCTTGGTGCCGCTCGGGTAACGGCGGCTGATGGCGACCCATGGATCTTCGCCGAGCTGCTTGAGGCCGAGGCTGACGCGGTTGCGCTCGCGATCGAACTTGAGCACGCGGACGTCGAGCTCGTCGCCCACGTTGACCACTTCGCTTGGATGGCGCACGCGCTTCCAGGCCATGTCGGTGATGTGCAGCAGGCCGTCGATACCTCCGAGGTCGACGAATGCGCCGTAATCGGTGAGGTTCTTGACGACGCCCTTGACCACGGCGTTTTCCTGCAGACGGTCAAGCAGCTGTTCGCGCTCGACGCTGAATTCGCTTTCGACCACGGCGCGACGCGAAACCACCACGTTGTTGCGCTTGCGATCGAGCTTGATGATCTTGAACTCGAGTTCCTTGCCTTCCAGATAGGAAGGATCGCGAACCGGACGCACGTCGACCAGAGAGCCCGGCAGGAACGCGCGGACATCCTTGATATCGACGGTGAAACCGCCCTTGACCTTGCCCGAGATGCGACCGATGACGCTCTCGTTGGCGGTGTGCGTTTCTTCGAGCTCATCCCAGACGAGTGAGCGCTTGGCCTTCTCGCGCGAGAGCATGGTCTCGCCAAAACCGTTTTCGATGGCTTCGAGGGCAACCTTGACCTCGTCACCCACTTCAATTTCCAGCTCACCTTCTTCGTTGCGGAACTGTTCGATCGGCACAATGCCTTCGGACTTCAGGCCGGCGTTGATGACAACAACGTCCGAACGAATTTCTACAACGGTGCCAAGGACGATCGATCCCGGCTTGAGGTTGGCGATCGAATTGCTCTGCTCGAACATCTCGGCAAAGCTTTCGGTCATCGCGGTTTCGGCAACAACTGCATTCATGTGATTTTCCAGAGGAGACAACAGATTGAATTCAGGGTGTGCCACCTGGGCCGCACGGAAACTGACTCAATCCACCTGTCGGGGGCGTGAAAAAAAATAATTCACACCATGGGTTAACCCGGCACTCAGGACCCTGAGCACCGGAACGATTCCCTCTTGCACGCAATCAGGCTGGACGAACCACCGAAAGCACCGCAGCGACCACGCTGGCGACCGGGATACCGGTGGTATCGATCGTCAATGCGTCCTCTGCAGGTCTGAGCGGGGCCACCGCACGTGCGGCGTCACGCTCGTCGCGCGCCTGGATCTCGCGCAAAAGGGCGGCAAGCGTAACACTCAAACCCTTGTTCTTCAACTGCTTATAGCGCCTTTTAGCCCTCTCCTCGGCGCTCGCCGTGAGGAACACCTTGAATGCTGCGTCGGCGAAAATGACGGTGCCCATATCGCGACCGTCGGCAACCAGGCCAGGTGCCTTGCGAAACCCCCTCTGCATCTCGAAAAGGGCCTGACGCACGCCCGGAAATGCGGCAATGGCCGAAGCAGCAGCGCCGGCCGTTTCGGTGCGCAACTCGTCGGTCGCGTCGTGGCCGTTGACGATTACCCGTGTCTCCCCACCATCCTTGGGGTCGCGAAAACGGATCTTGGTGGTTTCGGCGCAGCGGGTAACCGCTTCGGCGTCGGAAAGATCAAACCCGGCCACGCCTGCCGCATA
>NZ_DASSYD010000039.1:0-8257 GCF_035703485.1 Dokdonella sp.
GCCGAGACGCCTGTTTCGACTTGCGGGCCATCGGGCGAAATTCCGAGCGCGTGTAGCAACGGCTCGTTGGCTGCGGTCTGGATCCAACCGGTGTCGATCAAGGCCTTCACCGTGATCCTGCCCACCTGCGCGTCCACGACCAGGTGGCCGCTGCTGACACGCCCTTTCAGTATGCTGTCGGGCGTCAAGCTGACATCGGCGACGTCCGCCAGTCGGGTTCCGCGCTGATACAGGCGGAGTCGATTGGCGTCGAAATCAAGATCAACGGTGAACTTGTCGAGAAAACTTCCACCAAGTACGCATGGCGCTTTGACTTTGGCATCGAACCAGCTGCTGTTCCGGCGCAAGGTGTCAACGAACTTGAGGCGTGCGTTGCCTATGGCGACATCGCGCAACCGAACCAGTGGCATCGAACGCGTGCCATTGGCAACGGTTACCTTGGGCATCCCTATCGTTTCCGCACCGCGGCTCAACTCGGAGTTGACGACGCTGACCGTGGATCCCGTGTCAACGACGCAAGCGATGTTTGAGTGTTTTCCAATGGAGATGGCTACCAGTGGCTGGATCGTTCCGGGGATGAAGGCAACGTCCGCCAACGGTTCAACCGCCAAACACAAGCCACTATTGGCGAATGCCAAGATCAAGATCAAGCCAGGCAACGAGTACGATGACCGCGATTTGCCGGCTTGGACATTGCCTCTTCCGGCAGGCGCTACGGCGAATGCATCCGGGTAATTCACTCTACCTCCCTTGCCTCGGGCTGATTGCAAACAACGGGTGGGATGACGTCAAAACCGCTCATTCGCCGGCAGATAGCGCCAGCTTCCCTCGGGCATCTTGCCGAGCGGGATGCGGCCGATGCGGATGCGCCGGATCGAGACGATATCGAGATTGACCTGTCGACACATGTCGCGGAGTTGTCCGCCCTGGCAGCCCTTGATGGCAAAGCGCAGACGCACTTCGTTCTGCCAGCTGACCTTGCACGGTGGCAGCACACGACCTTCGTAACTGAGTCCGTGATTGAGGCGACGTAAACCCCATGGGGCGATTTCGCCGCTGACTTCGACGATGTATTCGTGTTCGATGTCGTCGCCGTCCTCACTCAGGCGGCGCCAGACGCGGCCATCCTGGGTCAGCACGATCAGACCGCTGGCTTCGCGATCAAGCGACACCAGCGGGGTCAGGTTGGCGAGGTGGCGCTTGAGCGGGCGCACGCCGCTGGCATCGTCACTCCACTGCGCGCCGGCCACGGCAAGCGTTACTGCCGGATTGTTACCGCTGATTGCGTCGAAGCCGGCGGGTTTGTGCAGCAGCAGGGTGGCCGGTTCCAGCGGGGTGAGGCTTGCATCGTCATCGATCGTCACCACCTCGGTGGTCACCTTGTGCTGCGGTCGATCGATGACCACGCCATCAACAGAAACCCAGCCGCCTTCGACATAGCGCTCGGCATCGGCGCGTGAACAGCCGCGAATGGCGGCGACGCGTTTGGCGAGGCGAATGGGTTCGGACATGGTGCGGGGCGTTCGATGGTGGCGGCCTGCAGTGTACCGGCGGATCGGCTCTTGCGCCTGCTCGTTTTGCCGATTCTCGCCTGACTTGCCATCGGCCACGTCGATATTATTGAGGATTTGTCCATGATTCCACTTTCCATTCTCGATCTGGCGCCGGTCACCGAAGGCAGTGATGCGCGGCAGACCTTTATCAACACGCTCGATCTCGCGCGCGCCGCCGAGCGCCTGGGCTATAGCCGCTACTGGCTGGCCGAACACCACAACATGCCCGGTATCGCCAGCGCGGCCACGGCGGTGCTGATCGGCCACATCGCCGGCGGCACCTCGACGATCCGCGTCGGCGCCGGCGGCATCATGCTGCCGAATCACGCGCCGCTGCAGGTGGCCGAGCAGTTCGGTACGCTGGCCTCGTTGTACCCCAATCGCATCGACCTCGGTCTGGGTCGGGCACCGGGCACCGATCAGGCTGCCGCGCGTGCCTTGCGACGCAGCTATGAGAATGCCGAAGAATTTCCCGCCGACGTGGTCGAACTGCTTGGCTACTTCGAGCCAGCCGTTGCCGGACAAAGCGTTCGCGCCGTTCCCGGAGCCGGTATCAACGTGGAAGCCTGGCTGTTGGGGTCGAGCCTGTTCGGTGCCAGTCTCGCGGCCATGCTCGGTCTTCCGTATGCGTTTGCCTCGCATTTCGCTCCGCCGATGCTGGACGAGGCGCTGGCTGTCTATCGGCGCAATTTCCGTCCATCGGCACGCCTGCAGCGGCCGCATGTGATGCTGGCGTTGAACGCGGTTGCGGCGGAAACCGATGACGAGGCGCGTCGTCTGTTCACCACCCAACAACAGGCCTTTGTCCAGCTGCGGCGCGGAAAGCCGGGACTGGTACCGGCCCCGCTGGAATCCGCATCGGCGTTCGATGACTGGTGTACGCCGGTCGAAAAGGCCGGTGTCGACCAGGCACTGGCGTGCGCCGTGGTCGGCTCATTCGAAACCGTGCGCCGTGGCATGCAGGCATTCATCGACCAGCACCATCCCGATGAGCTGATGCTGACCGCGAACATCTTCGATCATGCGGCGCGCGTGCGCTCATTCGAGATCGCCATGCAGGCGCATGCCGGAGCCTGATTCAATCGCCGGTCGAAACGACGCGTGGAAAGAAATATCAATTTCGCCAAATCAGGAACTTGACTCAATCATCGCCGCCCGCATGCTTCGCCAAGTCCTCATTGCCGAGCGGCCAGACGCAAGCCTCTGGGTGTCAGCAATCGCTCGATGATTTCGAATACCGCTTGAACGACCAAGGCCAGCGCGGCAGCCGGAATCGCGCCTTCAAGTATCAGTCCGATGTCATCGAGGCGAATGCCGGCAAGTATCGGTTGGCCATAGCCGCCGGCACCAATCAGCGCGCCGAGCGTGGCGGTGCCGACATTGATCACGGCGGCGATCTTGATGCCGGCGAGGATCGTGCCCAGTGCCAGTGGCAGCTCGATACGCCACAGGCGTGTCCTTGATGGCAAGCCAATCGCAGCCGCGGTTTCACGCAACTCGCGCGGAATCCCGCTCAGGCCGGCATGCGTATTGCGCACGATCGGCAGCAAGCTGTAGAGAAACAACGCGGCGATCGCCGGCTTGGCGCCGATGCCGAGCAACGGAATCATGAACACGAACACGGCCAGCGAGGGCAGCGTTTGCAGCAGGCCGGTCGTGGTCAGGATCACCTGCCCCAGCCGCGGACGCCGGGCGGCGAACACGCCGAGCGGCAGCGCGACAAGCAAGGCCAGACCCAGCGAGATGCCGACCAGGGCCAGGTGCTCGACAGTGCGTTTCCAGATCCGCGAGCTGCGCCCGCTGCGTGTCGGCGCATCGATGCCGAGCCAGTTGGCTGCGACGCTGGCTTCCGCCTGGCGTTCGAGTTTGACCCTGGCATTGAGCGACTGCATGGTCGCCGCATCGATGCGCCCGGCCAAACCGTTGAGCGCTTGCACAAATCCCGGGGCTCTTTTGCGCAAATCCAAACGGTACAGATAGACGGCTTGATAGCTCGGAAAATAGCCGCGATCGTCATCAAGCACGGCGAGCTGGTAGTAGGGAATTTCGGCATCCGTGCGATACAGGTCGGTGACATCGAGCGCGCCATTGGCGAGGCCACGATAGGCCAGATCGTGATCGAGGCCGGTCGCGGTTTGCGGTAGCGCATACGCCTCGCGCAGCCCCGGCCATCCATCCGCGCGTTGCATGAACTCGTTGCTCAGCCCAAAGCGCAGATCAGCATGTCCGCGCAGATCGCTGATTGAATGGATGCCGAGTTGTGCCGCACGCTGGCTGGCCATACCCAGTGCATAAGTATTGTTGAAGCCGAGCGGGTCGGTCATCGCCAGACCCTTTTCAGCCAGGGCTGCGCGCAATGCCCCGAAATCGGCATCGGGCATCTGCAGCAACTCCTGGGCCAGGGTGCCGGTGTATTCCGGATAGACGTCGATCTGGCCGTTCTCAAGGGCACGCCAGAGGATCCGCGTGCCACCGAGTTGGCGTCGATGGCGGACTTCGATATCCGCCTGTCGCGCAAGTCCGCTGGCGATTTCACCGAGAATCACCGACTCGGTAAAAGCCTTCGAACCGATGATGACTACGGATCCCTGTTTCGCAGGCGCCGAACAGGCAGCGCCAAAAAATGCCAGGACGAGAATCAGCACGCGCCTCATGCGAGATCCGCCAGACTGCGTTGCGCGGTCATGAACTGGTGCACGAAGGGATCATTCGGCGAATCGATCAACTCGCGCGCCGATCCCTGCTGCAGCAGCGAACCGTGGCGCAGCAAGACCAGCGTATCGGCCAGAAAGGCCGCCTCGGCGACATCGTGGGTGACCAGAACGACGGTCTTGTCGAGCTTTGCAAACAACTCGCGCATCTGCGCTTGCAACTCGAAACGCACGATCGGATCGAGCGCGCCCAGCGGCTCATCGAGCAGCAGCACCGGCGGATCCAGCATCAAGGCGCGGATCAGGCCGACGCGCTGGCGCTGACCGCCGGAAAGTTCGGCCGGATAGCGCGCCATGGCATCGATCGGCAACTGGCAAAGCTCGGCGAGTTCATGGGCACGTGCCGCGATCGCTTGGCGTGACCAACCCAGCGTACGTGCCAGCAGACCGACATTTTCCGCCGCCGTCATATGCGGAAACAGTCCTCCTTCCTGGATCACGTAGCCGATGCGCCGACGCTGTTCGAGCAAACGCTCACGCTGCAGCAGCTCGGCATCAAAGCGAACCTCACCGGAGTCCGGCCACTCCAGCCCGATCAACATGCGCAAGACGGTTGACTTGCCGGCACCGCTGGGGCCGATCAGCGCAGTCGTGCGTGCCGACGCAATTTCCAGATCAAGACGATCCAGAGCGATCGTCGTCGCATAGCGTTTACTGACCGATGAGAGGCTGAACATCGATCAACAATAGCGGAATGGAATCAAGGCGAATACGTTTGAGGCAACGCTGGTCAAGTGGCACAACCGTCATGGCATTCAGAAGGTTCGCCAGTCGGGCTGCGTCGCGAAGTGAAGGCTGGTTGCCTTGACGAGCTGCGCGGCGCGGCTGGCGGGCCTTCTGGATACCACCTGTTTCAATATAGGCAATCGGTTAGGCGACACCTGTCTGCGCGCAGACAGGTGTCGTGACGATTGCGCCACTTGATCAGCGTTGCCTTAGTGCGAGGCAACGCAAACGGCCACTCCGAATCCAATCCGGAATGGCCGACTCATCCGTGAAAAACCATCCTCGCGCTTCCTTGAGGGCGTGGCGGCTCTTTGCTGGCCGCCTTTCAGAGATTTGGCGCAGGCAGGATCAAACTTTTGCGCGAGCGGCTCGAAAGCCGATCAGACCGAGCAAACTGGCAAGCAGGACAAGGATCGCCGGTTGATTGACCGGAACCTCGGTGATGACGGCCGCATTGCCAGGTGGTGGCACGTTGGATGAGCCAAAGCCATCGACATAGACGTAACCGCCATGCCCGCCGAGCGAGCAATCTGCCGCAATCACGGTCAGCTCGACCTGCTCGCCGACCGCGCTGAGCGGCAGCACGACATCGATGTTCTGGAATTCAAGGTACTTCCAGTTTCCTGCACCACTGAGGAAGTTCACCCCGGCTTGTCCCGAATAGGCGAACTGCTCGAACAGGATGCTGTTGTCGGCAAGGTTTTTCACCGAAACATAGAAATACGGCTGCTGGTTCGGTGAATGGTTGGGATCATCCATGACCGGTGCAAACGCAAAGCGGATGTGCGGCAAGCCATCGGCCGGATCGATATCGGCGCTGGTGACCGTGTCGGTCTGGACCAGACTGGTGACCAGCGCGCCACCGTTCTCATCATTGAGTTTGGCCGTCAGCTGGCCGACGCGCGGCAACAAGATCGTCGGCGCCAGCAGATCGGTCATCTGACCGACAATCGATGCCGGACCCGGCGCACCGGGCGTGATCTGGATGCTGGCACTGGTGAACGGCTCGGCGCCGAGCAAACCGGGATTGGTGCCGCCGGCCAGGGTCCAGCCGACAAAGCTGTTCTGTTCGAAGCCACCATTGGTGAAGATGGCAAACGCGGGCGCAGCAGCCAGGCTCAATGCGGTAGCGAGCAGGATACGGCTGAAGCGTCGATGCGGGCGCGCTGATCGCACACGACCCGATGTGTGTTGGTGTACGGACATGGGATTCCCCTGATGGAGTGACTGCCGGCGTGTCGACGCCGATGGGGCCACATCCTATGCAGTCGCACTCAGCGTCCATACCCCGCGAATGAGGGGGTGCATGTTCGGCGATTGTGAGCCTCAGGTCGCGGACGCGGGATCCGGGAATCCGGCCTTGACCGCTGCCACGGCTTTGACGCGCGCCTTGCGCATGGCCTCGGCGATGGCCGGCCCCTGTAGTCCCTCGGCCACGTA
This sequence comes from Dokdonella sp., assembly GCF_035703485.1. Lineage (GTDB taxonomy): Bacteria > Pseudomonadota > Gammaproteobacteria > Xanthomonadales > Rhodanobacteraceae > Dokdonella. The sequence goes on from NZ_DASSYD010000039.1 coordinate 6,431, forward strand.
GGGCGCCGCCTTGATCGTGATCGCGGCCTGATAGGCGGCGCGCAGCAGATCCCCTTGTGGATAGTCGGATTCCGAGTACCCCAGGCGACCACGCTTGTCGGCTTCGCAAACGGTGATGAACTGCTCGATCCGCTGCGGCTTGCGCAAGGCGTCGAGTTTTTCGATCAGGCCGAACAGGGTTTCCGGGCGCAACTCGAAAGCGCGATGTGACAACAGGTGCAGCCGACAGCAAAGCACGCCGAGCTCGGCATGTTCGGTCGGCACGCGCAGGCGCTCGGCGAGCGCGCGCAACGGCGCCACGCCGCGCTCCTCATGCATGATGTGGCGGGGCAGTTCGCGAGCCGGTGTCAGCGCCTTGCCGAGATCGTGGGTCATCGCGCAGAAGCCGATCAGATCGTCGCCGGGGGCGAGCCTGGCGGCCATGTCGACGACCATTTCGTTGTGGATGCCAGTGTCGATCTCCGGATGGTATTCGGCCCGCTGAGGCACGCCATAGAGTGCGTCGATTTCCGCAAACAGGATCTTCAGCGCACCACATCCGCGCAAGCTGCGCAAAAATGCCGACGGGGTGACTTCGCTCAGCGCCTTGCGCGTCTCCGCCCAGACCCGCTCTGGAACCAGATGATCAACCTCGCCAGCAGCGACCATGTCGCGCATCAGTTGCATCGTCTCGTCGGCAATCGTGAAACCGTAGGAGGAGAATCGCGCAAGGAACCGCGCCACGCGCAACACACGAACCGGATCCTCGGCAAAAGCCGGTGAGACGTGGCGCAATACGCGCGCCTCAAGATCACGCGCGCCACCGTAGGGATCGACAAGCTCGCCGTCGGCATTCTCGGCCATTGCGTTGATGGTCAGGTCGCGCCGTTCGAGATCGGCTTCCAGGGTCACCGACGGATCGGCATTGAAGGCAAATCCGTGATAACCCGGCGCGGTCTTGCGCTCGGTCCGCGCCAGCGCGTACTCCTCGTTTGTGCGCGGATGCAGGAATACCGGAAAATCCTTGCCGACCGGCCGATAGCCCTCAGCCAGCATCTGCTCGGGCGTGGCCCCGACCACGACATGGTCAACGTCGCTCGACGTTCTGCCAAGCAACCTGTCGCGAACCGCACCGCCTACCCGATAGATCTTCATCCGCTGATTGTGCCAGAGCCTAGATTTCCATGGGGCTTCGTATCAGCGCGACACAACGGAGGATGGAATTTGCATATAGGGGGGGGGGGGGCGATGTAGTATGATTTTGCTGCAATTGCAGCGCAATTATCTTGTAGGCAATAAGGAGATAGCATTTTGAAGACATTATTCATAGCAACAACCGCGATGATTTTGGGAGCGCTAATTGCATGCTCCGATTCGTACGCGACCGCTCTGCCCTGTACGAACTGTTCGATGAGTCAAATGGAGACTCATGCGCAAAATGCGGGCCAAGGTACGTGGACCATTTGGAATCCACTAAATGGAGAGGTCGCAAAGTTCAGGATTTCGTGTGGTGGCTCAGTTAACGTTGTCGAGCCGACAGACGGGCCGCTCAGTCATCCTCAAGCTCGCTCAGCAAATAGCTCAATCAACTTGACATGCCAAACCGCCAATTTCCTCACGGTATCGCCCGAGCAAATCGAGACTGCGGCTAATCTATCGTATATATATAACCATACTAATGGATCCTATAAATCCGGTTTAGTCGTGCAACTACATAACCTAAATTTTTCGTCGAATTTAGGTTATGACACCATTTCCGCTCACGATTATCTTGGTGACAACAACCTTAGATCGCAAATCAATGATGTTTTGACAGAAGATGCGCTCGCCAGCGCAGATCAGTCGCCA
>NZ_DASSYD010000120.1:0-16132 GCF_035703485.1 Dokdonella sp.
TACGTTCGACGTAAAGCGCGCTTTCGGTTAACTGTTATGCCGGTGACGACAAGCCCGCAACGGGGTTGGATGCAAACCATCAGACCTGAATGGCTGTCGCCGCCGGCGCCGTGTTCGACGAGGCCGCCCATCGACCGAGCCACCTTGGGTTGATCCCCTTACCGGTGAGATCAGGAACCTGTGCACCGCAACCGCGGACACATGGACGGAACGATGGCAACCGACGAGTGTTTGGGAGCGTAAAGCTCAGGGGCGCAGAACGCCTTGATCCAGAACGGTGACTGGTGCGGACTCACTCCGCAGCCAACCGAAAACACCAGGCGTCGGCTGACTCGAATTGCGGTATTCAAAAGAACCCGCTCGGCAATCGGGAGGAAAACACTTGTGCCTATTGACTAGAGCGGCGAAATGGTGACCCTGAAGCCCGGTCTGACCCCGAAGCCCGGTCTCGTCCGGAACTTCGCTACTGGGTGGGCTCGGTGGCATTCCAAGCGGTAGGACATCCGCAGGCAATCCGGGCTTCGTCGGTGCGTATGGAGCATCGGGCAGTCTCAGCGGATTGCCTTCACAGTGATATTGGTTTTACCAGGCCGAGGTACATAGCAATGCTCCAACGCTCTATGACACACGGATTGCTGGCTGCGGCAGCAGTCCTTCTACTCTCGATGGGTTCGGCTCGTGGCGATGTGGCTTTGGTCCAAGTAGGTATGGCACCCGCATTGGTGTCTACCCGCGCTTTGCTATATGACATTGAAGGCGCCGATTTTCCGGCCATTTCAGCAGACCGGAAAGAGGTTGCGGTTTTGCACCATTCGGGCGACAGCTTTACCGCAATCGCGGTCGATATCCTGAGCGTGGCCACCAGCAAACGATTGAAGCGATTCGTGCTGCTGACCGAAAACCAGGGCGGTAAACAGACCAGTGACGCAGCGCGTGAGGTATTGTGGGACAAGTTGACTGCGCCCAACCGATACCTAGCTGCCAAAAGATTCGTTAGCATGACACCTCTGTACTCGATTGAATGGCGTGACAATCCTCCACAAGCAAAAGATCTGTTGCCGTCATTTGCTCAAGTTCGATATGACCTGCAAACGGGCGAAGTAACTATTATCGCCGCCGCCGACGGCAAGATATTGCTACGTATGAGAAGGCCCGTCATTGACCGAAGCGGCACTGATCCTGATGCTCCCAAAAGTTTCTCGCAGCAGGTTCCAGAAGCTGGTTGGCTCGATGAGCAGAGCCAAAATGTACTGCTGCTACTGCAGACGATGACGCGCGACGAAAGCACGTATCCAGTTGAATGGCTTGTTGTGAACCTCGATAAGGCCAAGTAGGTTCGCGCAATACAATTGCTCAAGCATCTCTGGATTGGCGAATATGATCGTAGTAACAATGTGGTCAAGTCTACCCTCGTACCATCAAAGTCAAAAATACGCAGTCTTCAAGCGTGACGTCGCGACTGGTTCCAGCCCTTTTCAGCCCAACCCGAAACAGAATCGTCGCCCAAGCGTTTTGACAGAGCTGATCATGTAACCGCGATCGCGGCCTGAAGACGTGACTACCCTGAGACCGAGTCGGGTTTCCCCCCGGAAGCGCATGCACTAGGCTTCGCAATCAGCACTTCGTTCAAGACTGCTCGAATGCTGACACCTGACCCTACCCGGAATCACCCATGCACATTCGCCACTCCTCCCAGGCGCGCGTTCGCCTGACTCGCCTTGTTTTCGGCTCCCTGCTTGCGACCGTCGCCACGCTGGCCCTGGCTGGCCCGGCTGATCCGCCACTGGAGTTACTGTATTCCCCTGAGTCGCGGCTCGTCCGCGCGGAACTGGCCGAGATCAATCCTTCCGGTCGCCTTGTTTTCAAACGCGAGAAGGTGCTCGGAGAATCCAAAGACGTGCCGGAACTCATCGACGCCAGTGTCACGACCAATGCGCTGAAGCATGCAAGGATTGGCGAGCACTACATCGTCGCCTACACCACATCCAGCTACGACAAGCAGTACCCGGAAGGAATCACACCCTCGCGAAAGAGAACCAGTGTGATATCGAGCAGCGGACTCGACCCCGCAATGTTTGTCGATTCGCCCGAATTGCGCAGGATTCTGGACCTTGCGGCTACTGAGCGGGGTCGCGAATCGACAAAATTGCGCCGGCTGCTCTTGAAGACATTTTCGGAAGACACTCCGGTATTGCAACGCCTTGCTGCAGGTCAATTCGCGCTCGATACGGAGATGAGCGCCAAGTTGAGCAGCAGGGAGAAATCCCTCCTGCAAGCAGCCGCTTTCAACGATCAGATCAACCCGACCACGCGATCACTGCTGATCACTGCTGCGGTGAATCGACCCAATGATTTTGGTACCTGGGCGACCGGCGCCATCAACAAGGTGCTGGAAAATACGCCTGTAGACGGATACCCTACCGGGACTGCAGACCATACAGGGTTGGTTCTTCTGGCCTTCACCGAGGCCATGGACCGGGGAATTGAGGTTCCGTATCAAACGCTTGCGCGTTGGTTGCGAAGTTCCCACCAGTTGTATCTGGAGCGGGCATCCAGTCTGCTGCAAATGCGCTACCCCGAACGCAGCCGTTCAGCTTTCGAGGAAGCGCTGGGGAAGACAGATCCAGAGTCAAAAGCATATCGATTCCTGGAAGGGAAGCTGCGCGACGTCAAGCGTCAGGATGTCGGCACCGACGCGCAAAAACACTGATCCGGATGATTGGGAAACCAGCAGCGCGGGCGTCGCCATTGCCGCGCTGAAACGCACGACACAACGATTCAATTGAAGAGGAACCGTCAACATGTTCACGCGATTAGGTTTGATCACACTGGGGGCAGCGGTTCTTCTCGCGTCCACGGCCCAAGCGGCCTCAACCAGCCCTGAAATCATGCACGCTGCGCGATTCGATGTATCGCCGCCGATGCGCGACATCATTCGCAATCTGCCGGATGCACCCACGGTTCCGGAAACGGAATCAGGCTTGATCCCGAACATTTTCATCAAGCCGGAAAATCGGGCGAATGCATGGGCGATACCGGACTATTCGAACATGCAGACTGCGCCTACCGGCACGCCAGCGCCCACGCTGGGTGCAAGTTTCGATGGTATCGGCAACCCGACCGCTTGCGGCGGCTGCATCCCGCCGGATACCAATGGTGACGTCAGCGATCAGCATTTCATCCAGTGGGTCAACAACAAGTGGGCGATCTACGACAAGAACACTGGCGCGGTCGTGCAGGCCCCGACTGCGGGTAATTCGTTCTTTGCGGGATTCGGCGGTAAGTGCCAGACAACCAATTCGGGTGACCCGCTTGCGGTCTGGGATGCCCAGGCCAAGCGCTGGGTCATGAGTCAGTTCGTGACCTCGGCACCGTTCGCCCAATGCGTCGCGGTATCGGTAACTTCGGATCCGCTCGGCGCCTACTATCGCTATGAATTCAACTGGCCAAATTTCGGTGACTACCCGCATATGGGTATCTGGACCGAAGAGAATCAGCGCCAGGATGCCTACCTGCTGACCACCCACGAATTCAATGCGTCTTCGAATTTCGTCGGCGCGGCGTTGATTGCCATGGAGCGCGACAAGATGCTGGTTGGCGATCCGACCGCAGCCATGGTCCGCTTTCCCGGCTTTGATGCCTACGGCGTACAGGCAATTCACCTGATCGGACCCAAACCAGCGCCGGGCGGATCCTGCCCGACCTTCGTCCATTTTGATTTCGCCGCAACCAATTACCAGTTCTGGGATATGTGCCTGGATTGGGATACGCCAGCGAATTCGACCATTTCCGCGCCCAATACTGTCGCCTCGGATTCATTCTTCCCGTTCTTCGACAGCATTCCGACACCAGCGGGTAGCAACGCGTATCTCGACTCCTTCGGCTCGAACACCATGTATCGGGCAACCGCACGCGCGTTCTCCAAGGATGCGCCGATGCGGATTTCGCTGGTACTCAATCACGTTGTCCAGGGCAACAGCCAGCAGGCCGGCGTCCGATGGATGCAGTTCAATCTGAAGCCTGCTGTTGAGCCCATCGGCGTCACCGACCGCATTTTCGGAGACGGTTATGACGGCAGCCCACTGCCGGTCGTCGTCCCGCAAACTGTCATGACCAAGGAACTGGCCGACAGCGGAACCTATGCTCCAGACAGCGACCATCGCTGGATGGGCGGAATCGCCATCGACGCCAGCGGCAACATCGGCCTCGGATTCTCGAAATCCAGCGCGATCCTCAATCCACAAGTCGAGTACACCGCACGACGCGCAACGGATCCACCCGGAACCATGCGCGACGAGCAATCCTGCACGACGGGAATTGCCAATGGCGCGCAGACCGATTCGGCCGGACGCTGGGGTGACTACTCGTCAATGAGTGTTGATCCGGTTGACCAATGCACGTTCTATTTCACCAACGAGTATTACGCGACCTCGTCGGCACGCAACTTCAGCACCCGCATCTGTTCTTTCTCGTTCCCGGATTGCGGAACACCGGACTTCCAGCTGGTTGCTGAAACACCAAAGCGGGTAGAGCTCTGCGGCACCACAGCCAGTGATCCGACCTGGACTCTGCGCGCAGGCGTACTCAATGGATTCAGCGGCCCGGTCACCCTTGTCGGCGTTGACATTCCGGGTTCCACATCGCCATCGTTCTCGCCCAATCCGCTCAACGCCCCGGGTTCTAGCGTGTTGACGTTGAACGGCGGCGCGGCACTGGCCAGCGGTGAATACACATTCAGCGCCAACGGCGTCAGCAGTCCGCTGAGCCGCAGCATCGCCCTTGAGCTCGGCGTTTCCTCCGCAGCCTCGGCGGCACCCGTGCTTGTTGCTCCAGCCAACAATGCGACGACAGTCAGTGTGTTGCCAACCTTGAGCTGGAATGCATCGGCGGGTGCACTCAACTACAAGGTTGAAGTCGCCACCGACGTTGGCTTCAGCAATATCGTCGCCAGCGCCACAGTCAGCGGAACCAGCTACAAGGTCGGTTCGATCCTGAATGAATCGACCCAGTACTTCTGGCGTGTGACCCCGCAAAACTACTGTGGTGATGGCGCAACGTCGCCGGTATTTGCGTTCACCACCGGCTTGATTGGCCAATGCCCAAGCGGCACCACCCGATCGACGGTGTATAGCACCGACTTCCAGACGGATCCAACTCCGGGATGGACCACCGACGGCACCGGCGGTTCGGCCGGCTGGACCTTGCAGGCTCCGCCAGCGGGTACAGGTCTGCCGACCGGCCTCGGCGCAAAGGTCTATGGCATCCCGAACAACGCCACGACCGGCGATCGCCGACTGATCTCGCCAACCGTTGCGATTCCCGGTGCCGCGCAGGCCGCGTTCCTGGTCTTCGACACCTATCACAGCTTCGAGACCAACGGTCCGACTGGCTGCTGGGACAACGCCACGATCGATATCAAGTCTGGTTCCGGGCCGTTCATCTACGTCGAAAACAGCAGCTTGTTCACCGATCCGTATGACGGTCTCGTCGCAGCGGGTGAGGCCAATGCCGGTGCGCAAGGCTGGTGTCACAAGCCGAATCCGGTACCGACTGGCGGCACGCAGTCGATCGTCGATCTCGAAGGCTATGCAGGTCAGTCGATCAATATCCGTTTCCGCGCAGTCTCTGACTCGAACTCGGTCGGAACCAGCCCAACCGGCATGTTTATCGACAACCTCAAGGTTGATGTCTGCCAATAAGATCCAGGCAACATTGCAGTATTGAGAACGGGCCGCATTGCGGCCCGTTTTTTTTGTCCGTGATTCAGACCCTCGCCCCGAATCCATCCCTTCATCGCGAAGAAGCGATATACTGGGCGACTTCTCGCTGCCGAGGGGCGCTGCAGGTCAGTTCCACGTTGTGGAACCAGACACAGGCTCGGTACGCGATTCCCGTAAAACGGCGCCCGCCCCAATGCAACGGAGCGAACCGCATGAATGCCGTAGTCAAAGATTCCCCGAATACCGATTACAAAGTCGCCGACATTTCCCTGGCCGACCTTGGCCGTCGGCGCATCACCATGGCCGAAGAGGAAATGCCCGGCCTGATGCAGATCCGCGCCCAGTACGCCAAGTCACAGCCGCTCAAGGATGTGCGCGTCATGGGCTCGCTGCACATGACCAAGGAGACTGCCGTCCTCATCGAGACCCTGCGTGACATCGGCGCCGATGTGCGCTGGTGCTCGTGCAACATCTTCTCGACCCAGGATGATGCCGCCGCCGCGATCGCGGTCAGCGGCACGCCGGTGTTCGCCTGGAAGGGCGAGACGCTGGAGGAATACTGGGACTGCACACTCGATGCGCTGACCTTCCCCGACATGAAGGGCCCGCAGCTGATCGTCGACGATGGCGGCGACGCCACGCTGCTGATCCACAAGGGTCTGGAGATGGAGAACGGCAGCAAGTGGTGCGATGAGCCCGGTGCCAACCACGAAGAACAGGTGATCAAGAACCTGCTCAAGCGCACCCGCACCGAGCGTCCCGGATTCTGGGCGACGGTGGCCAAGGATTGGCGCGGCGTGTCGGAAGAAACCACCACCGGCGTGCATCGCCTGTACCAGATGATGGAAGCCGGCAAGTTGCTGGTGCCGGCAATCAACGTCAACGATTCGGTGACCAAGTCGAAGTTCGACAACCTGTACGGCTGCCGCGAATCGCTGGCCGATGCGATCAAGCGCGCCACCGATCTGATGATCGCCGGCAAGGTTGCCGTGGTCTGCGGCTATGGCGATGTCGGCAAAGGCAGTTCACACAGCCTGCGCGGCCTCGGTGCCCGCGTCATCGTCACCGAGATCGATCCGATCAATGCGCTGCAGGCGGCGATGGAAGGCTTTGAAGTCAAGACCATCGAGGACGTGCTCGGCGAAGCCGACATCTTCGTCACCACCACCGGCAACAAGGACATCATCACCCTCGAGCACATGCAGGGCATGAAGAACAACGCCCTGGTCTGCAACATCGGTCATTTCGACAACGAGATCCAGGTCGATCGCCTGAACAACGCAAAGGACGTCAAGCGCGTCGAGATCAAGCCACAAGTCGACAAGTACACCTTCCCCAACGGTCGCAACATCTACCTGCTGGCCGAGGGTCGTCTGGTCAATCTCGGCTGTGCACACGGCCATCCGAGCTTCGTCATGTCCAACAGCTTCTCCAACCAGACCCTCGCCCAGATCGATCTGTGGGCCAACAAGGACACCTACGAGAAGACCGTCTATCGCCTGCCGAAGAAACTCGACGAGGAAGTCGCACGCCTGCACCTGGCCCAGATCGGCGTCAAGCTGACCACGCTGAGCCAGGAACAGGCCGATTATATTGGCGTGCCAATCGAAGGACCGTACAAGGCCGATCATTACCGCTATTGAGTGCGGAAATAGGGAGTGGGGAGTAGGGAGTGGGAGAGCGAATGGCATTTTCGCCAGGACATTATGGTCTGGAGGTCTGGCAAGAGGCCATGCGGCTGGTTCGTTTGGTCTATCTCGCATCCTCGCAGATGCCTGAGCATGAGCGTTTCGGGCTTCAGAGCCAATTGAGGCGTTCAGCGGTCAGCGTGCCCTCCAATATTGCGGAGGGCGCTGCCCGAGGCGGCAAGGCTGAATACGCTCGATTCCTGCAGATTACGCGAGGTTCGCTCATGGAGCTGGATACCCAACTCTGGTTGTGTCAGGACCTCGGCTACTTTGCCTACGACGACGACCTCAAACAAATGCTGCAATCAGTATTCGTGAAGTTGAACGGCCTCATCCGTTCCAAACAGGAAGGAAGCACGAGCAAGTGAGCCCCACTCCCCACTCCCCACTCCCGACTCCCGTTTCTTTTGAATTCTTCCCGCCAAAAACCGATGAGCAACGGGATGCTCTGGAGAGATCCGTTCAGCGCCTGAAAGCCGTTGCACCGGATTACGTTTCGATGACCTTTGGCGCCGGTGGCTCGACGCTCAGCCATACGGTCGAGGCGATCAAGGGTTTGCGTGCGAATCATGGTCTCGATGCGGCACCGCATCTCTCCTGCATGGGCGGTTCGCGGGCCGAGATTCGCGCCTTGATCGAGGAATACCAGAGTCTGGGAGTCCGTCGGATCGTCGCCTTGCGCGGCGATCTGCCGTCGGGCATGGCCAGCATCGGCGATTTGCGCTATGCCAGCGAACTGGTTGAGTTCATACGCGATGTAAGCGGCGATCATTTCCACATTGAAGTCGCCTGCTACCCGGAGGTCCACCCGCAAGCCGATGACGCGCTGGCTGACCTGGCCAATTTCAAGCGCAAGATCGACGCCGGTGCCAATGGTGCAATTACCCAGTATTTCTACAACGCAGACGGCTATTTCCGCTTCGTCGATGCGGTGCGCAAGATTGGCGTCGATGTACCGATCGTGCCTGGCATCATGCCGATCGCAAACTTCAGTCAGCTCAGACGCTTCTCGGAAATGTGCGGTGCTGAAATTCCGCGCTGGCTGACCAAGCGCCTGACTGCCTATGCGGACGACACCGATGCGATTCGTGAATTCAGTACCGACGTGGTCGCCGAATTGTGTCGCAAACTTGTCGATGGCGGCGCGCCCGGCTTGCACTTCTATACGCTGAATCGGGCCAAGCCGACTTTGGCGATTCTCGAGCGCCTGGGCTGATCAGGCAGCACAGACAATCCCCGCGACTCAGACCTCACCACACCTGCCCTTCGGCATGCTCAAAACTGGCTCGGCTCAGCCGAAGCTTGGGTGCCATGCATTTACGGCGCAAAGCCGGGGCACTGGGTCCCTGCCTGCGCAGGGACGATGATAAGGGTGGTTGATGCATTCAATAGGATCCCGGATTCACTTGCTCACTTGGTGAAGCGCGTGAATGCTGGCGCGGGTTGCAGCCAGAGATTACTGAATTCAGGCGATTCCAAGCCCTTCAATCTGGCCGATCATGTCGGCATCGAATCCAGCCAGTTCGGCAAAGCGGCGGCCACGTTCGGCGTAGTCGCGGAACTGGTCGAAACTTGGCGCACCTGGCGAGAGAAGGATCGTGCCGCCCGGGGCGGTCAGCTCGCGCGCCACGGCAACGGCTTCGCTCAGGGTTTCGACGCGTTGCAACTGGTAGTCACCCTGATTCGCGCGCAACAAGGCCTCGATGCGATGTCCACTGGCACCGTTGCTGATGATCGCCCGTGGCGGATGTGCGCGGACATGGGCGACGAATGCTTGCCAGTCCAGGCCCCGATCATGGCCACCGATGATCAGACAGATATCGCCACCGCCATGACTGCGCAGCGCTTCGATCACCGCTCGCGGTGTGGTTGCAATACTGTCGTCGATCCAGTTGAGCGCATCGCGGACACCGAGGGTCTGCAAACGATGCGGCAAGGGTCGAAAGCTGGCGAGGTGTTCCGCTGCGGTAATCGCATCCTCGCCAATCGCCTCCAGTGCGGCCAGCGCGGCTGCGGCATTCAAGGCATTGTGCCAACCCGGCAGCGGCAGACGTGAGCGATCCAGGACTATCCGTTCACCGCGCCGGATCGACTCGCCATCGACATGCCAGCCGTCCGCCAGGCCATAACTCAGGCGTCGGCCATGTGCCGTCGTGCGTTCAAGCAATTCCGCTTGCGCGGCATTGACCAGCAACCGGCGCGCTACTGCGGCAAGCGCAAGCTTGTCCTCGACATAGCGCTCACGGCTGCCATGCCAGTCGAGATGCTCCTCCTCGATATTCGTGACCACGGCGAGATCGAGTTGATCCGCTTCGCGGGTCTGGAAACTCGATAATTCGATCACCCACCAATCCGGTTCGTCCACCGGATCCAGCAGCTCAAGCAAGGGCATGCCGATATTGCCGGCCAGCGCGGTGCGGCGTCCGAGCGAACGCAGCAGATGGGCGATCAAGGCGCTGGTCGTGCTTTTGCCCTTGGTTCCGGTCACCGCGATGACGCGCGCATCGGGGTTTTCGGAAAACCACAACGCGGTCGTCGAGGTGAACCGCGTTCCTTCGCGTTGCGCCTCGATCAGTTCGGGTCGATAGGCGCTGATCCCGGGTGACTTGATCACGACATCAAACCCGGCAAGTTCACCGGCGCTCGGTTCGCTGCTGATGAATCGATCGAACGGACAATCTACCGATGTTGCCTGTGCTTCAGTTTCACGGCAGAAGATGGTCAGCTGTTTGTCCGGAAATCGCTTGCGCAACACCGAGTGCGCGGCGCGTCCTTCACGACCCAGTCCCCAGATGGCAACGCTGCGACTGGCAAGTTCGGCGATGCGCATCGATCAGTCCCGCCGCTCGACCAGATCGCGCAGATGTTCTGGAATCTGCTGCTCGCCCTCTACTTCGAGCAGGGCATCGATCGACAACTCCCCGGCATCAAGTTGCGGCAGAATTTCATGCGCGAATCGATCGACAACTGCATCTTCGCGCCACTCGGCACGCCGCGACAGCTCGGCCATCGCCGCGCGTGATTCCCTGCCCTCGCCGACACATTCGAACGGTTTGTGATCCTGATATTCGATCAGCGCATCGAATCCCGCGACCTGCGCGGAATCATCGAGCAGATTTCGCCCGAAGATATTGAGCAGACGCGGCTTTGGCATAAACGGTGCCAGAGCAAGAAAAACAAAATGACATTTCGGACACTGGCCACACCAGCGATCCGAAGGTTTGGGACCAAGAATGCGAAAGTTGCGGTTGCAACTCGAAAACACATCGTCGTATTGGTTGTTGCGCGCGAAGCGCGACGCCACCGCCAGTTCCGACAGCGGCCGCAGCAGCGAGTAGTAGTTCAGATCACTGGCAATCCTGGCGTGGATCAGATTACGGAAACCGTGCTCGAACGCCCAGCCCTTGCTCCACTGGTGATTGATCGGCACGCCATCGTACTCAAGCGTCGCACTCGATGCCGAGCGCTCGTTCGAAAACGCGATCGCATCGTGGCCGTAGAGGATCGCCGCAACGACGAGAATCGCCGAATTGATTGCAGTCACCGGAATATGCCCGTTCAATGCACCGGCGCGGTTGTAGTCAAACAGCAGCGGAGAAATCGAACGCGAAATGTTGAGCATCGGAAACCCGGTGCGTCTGGCGCAGGATTCGATCAACCCGGAACTGCCAATCCATACGGCCGTGGCATCTTCGTTTGCGCGCTTGAGAATCTCGACACTGACCAGCGAATCCTTGCCACCACCAATCGGCACGAGCGTGCTGCGTCGCAGGCCGATTGGCTGTTGAGGACCGTCTTGTTGACTTGAATCGACGGGAAAACGGATCTTGCCGCGCAAATCAATCTTGTTGTGGTAACCAAACTCGCCGAGGCCATGCAGATACAAGGCGTCGAGGAATAGCGCCGTCCTTGAATCAGGCATGCCGCTGTCGACGCGAATATCATCCGGCACGCCCGCCTTGTAGTAGCTGACACCGGCGATCAGATGCAGCAGATCAAGTGCTGCCTCGAAAGCAGGCTGGCGCTCGGCCGGCAACACCGGCGCATGCGGAAAACCAATCCGCTCGACCAGTTCCGGGCCGTCATCGAAGGCGTAGACGAGACGCACCTCGCCCTGCGCATATTCGCGGCGAACGAAACGAAACGTTTTCGCTTTCCGTGGATCAGGCAATGTCACAAGCAGACCTCATCAGCCGGTTCTCGCAGGTTGTAGCGCGAAGCCATCACCGCGCCATAGGCGCCGGCTTCGGCAATCAGGATCACATCGCCCTCCGCACTCTTCGGCAGATTGCGATTGTTGCCGAGGACGTCACCGCTTTCGCAAATCGGCCCGACCACCTGGACCAGATCGCGGTCCGGCGCATCGAGGCGGGTCAGATTGACGATCTCGTGCCAGGCCTCGTACAGCGCCGGGCGGATCAACGAATTCATGCCCGCATCGATGCCGAGATAATGCACGTCGCCCTTGTGCTTGGTCTGGGTCACGCGGGCCAGCAGCACGCCGGCTTCGGCCACCAGATAGCGGCCCGGCTCCATCCACAACTGGAACTGCGAATAGGCCTGTTTGACTTCGGCCAGGGCATCGCCAAGAGCAACCAGGTCGAGCGGCACGTCTTCGGGACGCGACGGCACGCCAAGCCCGCCACCAAGATCGAGCACCTCGATGCGATTGAACTGCTCGGCCAGACTCGCCAGTTGCGCGTAGACGCTGCGCCAATGCTGCGCATCGAGAATGCCCGAACCGAGATGCGCATGCAGGCCGACGATGCGCGCGCCATGCTCACGCGCATGCGTGCGGAAGGATTCGATCTCATCAAGCGACACGCCGAACTTCGATTGCGCACCACCGGTTTTGACCTTGTCGTGATGGCCACGTCCGGCACCCAGATCTACGCGCAGGAAAATCTCGGCACCGGCAAAATCCGCACCCCATTCGGCAATCGGATGCAGCGCATCGAGGGTTACCCGCACACCGGCCTTGAGTGCTGCGCGATACTCCTCGCGCGGCGCGAAGTTCGGCGTAAACAGGATGCGCTCGACCGGCAGTTCCGGCAGCGTCTTGCGCACCGCTTCGACCTCGCTCCACGACACGCACTCGAACGCAAACCCCTCCGCATGCAGGGCGCGCAGGATCTGCGGATGCGGATTGGCCTTGAGCGCGTAGTGCCAGCGATCAACCATGCCGAGACCGAGCAAGCCGCGCGCCTGCGCGCGAACCTGATCGAGGTCATAGACATAGCGGGGCGTCGATTGCGCAGCGAGTTCGAGCAGTTGCTCACGTTTGTCGCGCCACCACGTCGGCCGACGAATCGAGGCAGCATCGTCGGCCAGCTCACGCCAGCTCGGGCCGAATACATTCGTGTCACCAACACGCATCACCTCGCAACGGATCAGCAAGGCATGCAATCGCGGAATCATCGAATCAACCAGGGCCTCGTCGATGACAAAGGTCAGATTCAGATTGTTCGAGGACTGCGAAATCATGTGCACATCAAGCGCGCCAAACTCGGCAAGCACGGCGGACAACTTGTGCAGCATCGCGCGCATGCCGCGACCGACCAGGGTGATTGCCGCACACGGCGCAATTACCTTGACCCGGCAGAACGCTTCAAGATCCACGCACAGACGTGCCAGCACATCGGTACTGAGCAGATTGTCAGATGGGTCGAGTGACACGGTGACATTGGTTTCCGCGGAGCCGATCATGTCGACCGACAAGCCGTGCCGCTTGAAGGCCTCGAACACGTCGGCAAGAAAGCCGACCTGCTGCCACATGCTGATCGATTCCATCGACACCAGGGTGATGCCCTTGCGCGAGCTGATCGCCTTGACGCTGGCTGCGCTCGACTGCGTGTCCCAGACAATCTCGGTGCCCGGCAGGTCGGGCCGGTTGGTGTCCTTGATGCGGATCGGCACGCGCTCATCGCGAACCGGATGGATGCAACGCGGATGCAGCACCTTGGCCCCGGTCGTGGCGATTTCCTGGGCTTCGGCGTAATCGAGTTTGGCCAGCAGGCGCGCATCGGGCACCTGGCGCGGATTGGCGCTGAACATGCCGGGCACGTCGGTCCAGATTTCGACCGCTTCGGCCTTGAGCAAGGCGCCGTAGTACGCCGCCGAAGTATCCGAGCCGCCGCGACCGAGCACGGCGGTCGCCGATTCGCCGCTGCGCGCAATGAAACCCTGGGCGATGAAAACATCACCGCGCTTTCTCAGCGCCTCGGCGATGACCGGATCGTGACGGACGCGTACCGAAGCCGACAGCCAGCGTCCCCAGTCACTCTGGTTCGGCAGGGCTTCGGCATGAAAATATTCACGCGAATCGAGCCAGTTCGTGGTCAGTCCCAGCGCGTTGAGATAAAGCGCGCCGAGCGTGCTCGAAGCAAGCTCTCCGAGCGCCAGCACTTCGGCCTGCCAGCCAAGATCGCCGAGCGCCCGGCGCGGATCGGACAGCAGATAATCCAGACGCATCATCCAGCCGTCGATCGCGTTGCGCTTGGGCAGACCCAATTCGCCGAAAAGAGTGTGATGCCGGGCAACAATCGTGTCGCGCAATTCCGCGCAGCGCGCATCGTCGGCATGAGCCTCGCCAATCGCCTTGAGCAGATCGGTGATGCCGGACAAGGCCGAAACCACGATCAACACCCGTTTACCCGCCTCGTGATGGGTCGCCGCGATACTCGCGATATTGTCCCAGCGAGGTCGCGTTGAAACGCTGGTACCACCAAACTTGATGACGACCCAGGGGGCGTCGTCGGCCAGGGCTGTGTTGGGCTGATTCACGATTCGCTTGAGTGGCTGACTTAGGGGGAAGTCCGCCATTCTTCGGTGCATCGCAGCAAAACGCAATCAATCGGAGGCCACCGTGACACGGGTACCCGATATTTGTCGGAATGATCCACGGAATTCCGGGATTCCATTCGGCTCCGGCCTATCGAATCCGGTGCAGAGCCGAACTCAGTGATGATGTTCGTGCGCGTCGTCTGCAGAATCCGCCGCTTGCACCTCGAAAATCGCCGGCACGCGCTGACCATCCGAGAGCAGGAAGGTGATCTCGATCCGATCACCCGGAGCAACCAGCTTTCGCGGCTCCATCAACATCAGATGCATGCCGCCGGGAGCAAACTTGACCTCCTGGCCCGGCACCATTTCGATCAGATGCAATTCGCGCATGCGCGACACACCCTCCTCAATCACGGTCTGATGCAGGCTGACACTCCGAAAACGATCACTCTGCGCAGCAAGAATGCTGACTGGCGTGTCGCCCTCGTTCTTCAGGGTCAGATAGCCGGCCATCATGCTGGCGCCCGGCGGAGCTTGCGGAATCCACGCGCCGGAAACTCCAACCTGGGATGCGGCATGAACATTGGAAACCAGAAACATCAGGGCAAGAATCACGATCAGGCGTTGCGTGGCTTTCATCAGCGTCTCCAGAGGGGTGCGCCATGATACTCCCCCCAATGAAACAAGCACTTGACGCCAATTGACGCAGCAGCGGACCGACAAAGCGGAAGCCGATCCACGCTGACCTATAATGGCCTGCCAGGAACCGAGAGCCGCCATGACCGTACTAGAAATCATCCAGCACGACGCCATCCACGAACTGCGCCTGTCGCGACCACCGGTCAACGCACTCAACCCCGAACTGGTTTCAACACTGCGCAAGGCGCTCCTTGCCGCAGCAGAGAATGGCGCACGTGGCATCGTCCTGTCCGGCAATCCCGGCATGTTCTCCGCAGGCCTTGATGTGCCGACCCTGCTGCAACTCGATCGCGCAGCCATGGCTGCCTTCTGGAAGGAATTCATCGGCCTGTGCGAGGCACTCGCTCGATCACCGATTCCGGTGGTCGCCGCGATTACCGGGCACAGTCCGGCCGGCGGTGCCGTGCTGACCCTGTTCTGCGATTATCGGATCATGGCTCGCGGAACGTTCCGCATCGGCCTCAACGAAGTTCAGGTCGGATTGGTCGTGCCGGAAATCATCCAGGCCGCCATGCGCCGCCTGATCGGCGCGCATCGCGCTGAACGTCTGATGGTCGCTGGAGCCATGATCGAATCCGAGGAAGCCCATCGTATCGGCCTCGTCGATGAGTTGATCGACACCGAACTCGTCGTCGGCCGCGCCATCGGCTGGCTGCAGGATCTGCTCAAGCATCCACCCGAAGCCATGAGCGGAACCCGCCGCATCGCCCGCGCCGACCTGCACGCCGAGTTCGACGGCATCAACGACACCGGCGACGACGAATTCGCCAAACGCTGGTTCTCCGAAGAAGCCCAGCGCGTACTCGGTGAACTGGTGGCCAAGCTCAAGGCCAAGCACAGCTGAGAACTCAACAGCAGATCGCGTCACGCGTTGCGAACACGCAGCGCCCGTGAAGCTCTCAACAAGCCTCAACCCCCATTTCCCCTTCGCCCCTGCGCAGGCAGGGGCCCAGCGCCTTTTCGCATGACGGCCGAAGTCGTTCATGGCCAGTCATTCAGCCCTTGCGCCGCGTTCACAGCTGAGAACTCAACAGCAGATCGCGCCTCGCGTTGCGAATACGCAGCGCCTGTGAAGCTCTCAACAAGCCTCGACCCCCACTTCCCCGATAGGGGTCGGGAAGGCTCATCACCTCCCCGCCCTCCGAACCGTGCGTGCGGTTCTCCCGCACACGGCTCTCCAGTTGGTGGTTGCTTCATCGAGATCGGCACGCCAAGGCATGGGCTTGGGTTAACGTGAAAAGC
>NZ_DASSYD010000081.1:0-26147 GCF_035703485.1 Dokdonella sp.
CGATTGCCGAACTGATCGAAGCCGGCTTCGAACCCTGGCTGGGCGGGCGCGAAGTGCGCCGTGCGCTGGACCTGTGCACGGGCTCGGGCTGCATCGGCATCGCCATGGCTGAGTACAACCCGGAATGGCTGGTCGATTTGGTCGATATCAGCGACGAGGCGCTGTCTCTGGCACGGGAAAACATCGCTTACCAGAATGTCGAAGATCGCGTCCGCGCGATCGCCTCGGATTTGTTTGCCGGGATTGGCGAGGAGCGCTACGACCTGATCGTCAGCAATCCACCTTACGTCACCGAAGACGAGTATTCCGCAATGCCTGCCGAATATGCGCACGAGCCCAAGCTGGGCTTGACTGCAGACCGGCAAGGCCTCGAATTCGCCCTGCGCATCCTCAGTGAGGCTGCCGATGTGCTGACCGACGATGGCGTGCTGATTGTCGAAGTCGGCGAGAGCGAGCGCGCTCTGATCGAACGATTGCCCGAGGTTCCCTTCAGCTGGGTTGAATTCAACGTCGGCCAGATGGGTGTGTTCGTCATCGACCGGCGCGACCTCGTCGAGCATGCCGAGGCTATCCGCGCGGCGGCGCAGCGGTGAATCAGGATTCAGGACAGCGCCATGTCGAGTAATACTTTCGGCAAGCTTTTCAGCGTGACGACCTTTGGCGAAAGTCACGGGCCGGCCATCGGCTGCGTGATCGATGGTTGTCCGCCGGGCCTGGCAATTGCCGCGGAAGACTTCCGTGCCGATCTGGATCGGCGCGCGACCGGGCGGTCAAAGTTTACTTCGCAGCGGCATGAGGCTGACGAGGTCGAAATCCTTTCCGGCACCTTCGAAGGACTCACCACGGGCACGCCGATCGCACTGCTGATCCGCAACACCGATCAGCGCTCAAAGGATTATGGCGAAATTCTCGATACGTTCCGTCCCGGCCATGCTGACTACACTTACTGGCACAAATACGGGATTCGTGATCCGCGCGGAGGTGGTCGCTCTTCGGCCCGGGAAACCACAATGCGCGTCGCCGCCGCCGTCATTGCACGCAAGTGGTTGGCCGAGCATCACGGCATCCGCGTGCGCGCCTATCTGGCTGCGATCGGCGATCAGGTTCCGCGTCAGTTTGACTGGGATGCGGTCGAGCAAAATCCGTTTTTCTGGCCTGACCAAGCGATGGTTGATGAACTTGAAGCATTCATCAATGCGTTGCGCAAATCGGGCGATTCGATCGGCGCGAGGGTCAATGTGGTTGCCGACGGCGTGCCGGTT
Source organism: Dokdonella sp. (assembly GCF_035703485.1). Lineage (GTDB taxonomy): Bacteria > Pseudomonadota > Gammaproteobacteria > Xanthomonadales > Rhodanobacteraceae > Dokdonella. Next base: position 1,263 of record NZ_DASSYD010000081.1, read on the forward strand.
GGCTGGGGTGCGCCGGTCTACGCCAAACTTGATGGCGATATTGCCGCTGCCCTGATGTCGATCAACGCGGTCAAGGGCGTCGAGATCGGTGATGGCTTTGCGGTCGTTGGCCAGCATGGCAGCGAGCATCGCGACGAGATGACCGGTCAAGGTTTTCTCAGCAACCATGCGGGTGGCATCCTGGGCGGCATCAGCAGTGGTCAGGCGATCCTGGCCAGCGCTGCGTTCAAGCCGACATCGAGCATCCTCGTGCCCGGGCGCAGCGTGAACAAGGCCGGCGAGCCGATTGAGGTGCGCACCAAGGGCCGCCATGATCCCTGCGTCGGAATCCGTGCGACGCCGATCGTCGAGGCGATGCTGGCTCTCGTGCTGATGGATCACGCTCTGCGTCATCGAGCGCAGTGTGGCGATGTCGGACTGATTCAGCCTCTGCTTCCCGCGACGACAAGCGAATGAGTGATCCTCGTCGATGATCGCTCATGTCGAACGGTTATTTGAAACACCAGCCGGCAGCGGCCAATCTCGGATTCCACGGATACTACGTCCGCCTCTGAATCCAATTCCACCCAGGTTCAAGCCATGAGCAAGAAGAGCAGTTACAAGGTCGCGATGGTCGGTGCCACGGGCGCTGTCGGTGATGCCTTGATTAGTATCCTGATCGAGCGGAAGTTTCCGGTCGGCGAGTTCGTGCCGTTGGCGAGCGCGCGAAGTGCCGGCGAGAAGATCGATTTTGGTGAGCGCGAAGTCGTCGTCCAGAATCTCGCCGATTTCGATTTTGCCGGTGTCGATATCGCCTTCTTTTCGGCCGGCGGCAGTGTCAGCCGGGAACACGCGCCACGGGCGACGGCTGCCGGCGCTGTGGTCATCGATAACACCTCGGAATTCCGCAATGATGCCGATGTGCCATTGGTCGTCAGCGAGGTCAATCCACATGCGATGGCCGGCTACACGAAACGCGGCATCATCGCCAACCCGAATTGCTCGACGATGCAACTGATGGTCGCGTTGGCGCCGATCCATCGTGCCTTCGGCATCGAGCGCATCAACGTGGCCACCTACCAGTCGGTATCCGGTGCCGGGCGCTCGGGCATCGAGGAGTTGGGCCAGCAGACGGCGGCATTGCTCAATTTTCAAGCGATTGAACCGGTCAAGTTCAGCAAGCAGATTGCCTTCAACGTGATCCCGCACATTGATGATTTTCAGGACAATGGCTACACCCGCGAGGAAATGAAGCTGGTCTGGGAAACCCGGAAAATTCTTGAAAATGAGTCGATCCAGGTCAATCCGACTGCGGTGCGCGTACCGGTCTTTCTCGGCCATGCCGAGGCGGTGCATATCGAAACCCGCGACAAGGTCACGGCGGAACAGGTACGACTTTTGCTACAAGACGCCCCCGGAGTTTGCGTGATCGATGAGCGCAAGGCGGGTGGCTATCCCACTCCGGTGGGTGACGCGGCCGGCGAGGACGCGGTATTTGTGGGCCGAATTCGCGAAGATATTTCACACCCGAAGGGAATAAATCTGTGGGTTGTTTCAGACAACATTCGCAAGGGAGCGGCCCTGAATGCTGTTCAGCTTGGCGAACTCTTGGTGAAAACGTATCTGTGATCTATAGTTACGGTTGTGTTATAAGGCACTTTCGAGCTTTGAAATGCATCCTTGAGGATGTCCGCTCAATGCTTATCGACAACGTATTTGGGGAGCCCTGTTCATGAAACGACCGTTGCAATTGTCGCTAGCCATCGCGCTCGCGTTGGGGGCGACCAATGCGTTTGCACTCGGATTGGGTGTCATCCAGGTCCAGTCCGGGCTGAATCAGCCGCTGGTCGCTGAGATTCCGATCATCCAGAGTTCCCCCGGCGAAGCCGAAGGGCTCATCGTCCAACTCGCCACCGCCGAAGATTTCGAGCGCGTCGGCATGAATCGGGAATCGATCGGCGTGCCGGTCGAATTCTCGGTCACCAAGAATTCGCGCGGTGAGCCGGTCATCCGGGTTACCAGCAAGGAAATCGTGCGCGAGCCGTTCCTCGGCATGCTGCTTGAAGCAAACTGGCCGAAAGGACGTTTGCTGCGTGAGTACACGGTATTGCTGGATCCGCCGGTCATGGCTCCCGCGGTGAAGGGGGCGAGCGCCGTCGCTGTCGCCGCGAAGGAACCGGCACGCACCGCGACGCAACCGCTGCCAGCGAGCAAGGCGCCTGCGCCCAAACCCGCACCGCCCGTAGCGGCCGCCCCGGCGCCACAAGCCCAGCCTGTGCCCCCAGCATCGACACCGCGTGCCGCTGGCGGCAATGAATACGGACCGGTCGCCTCCGGGGAAACCCTCGGTGAGATCGCCCGATCAACCCGACCCGATGAAACAGTCACGGTCAACCAGATGATGGTGGCCTTGCTGAAGAACAATCCGTCGGCTTTCTTCAAGGACAATGTCAACGCCTTGAAGCGGGGTGCCGTGTTGCGCATTCCTTCGGCGGAAGAGATCGCCGCAACCGGTTCCGCACGCGAAGCGGCAGCGGCGGTACGTTCGCAGATTGAAGAGTGGCGGGGCAGCGTCAGCAGCACTCCGACCCTGGTCGCCGATACCAGTGCGGCCTCTGCCAGTCGCTCGTCCAGTTCCGCGACCTCGAGCGCCCGCAGCGAACGGCTCGCTCTGGTTCCTCCTCGCGAAGGCAAGGCGGGAGAAAGTGGAACCGATCGTCCGAGCGGTGGTCGTGCCGGCGGATCGGGAGACGCGGCCAGCAAGGCCGAGCTTGCCAGGGTTCGTGAGGCGCTGACCAGCAAGGAGCAGGAGGCTAGCGAGCTCAAGTCGCGGGTCAAGGACCTTGAGGACATCAAGGGCAAGAATCAGAAGCTGATCACCCTGCAAAGCACCGAGCTTGCCGAATTGCGCGACAAGCTCAAGAAAATGCAGGAAGAGGCCAGCAAGGCAAGCGCTGCCGCTGCGGCAGCGGCGAAAACCGCTGAGTCAACGCCAGCGCCGACGGTGACCACAGTCACGGCACCTCCAGTTGACGAGACTGTTGCCAGCAACGACGACGCGAAACCGGGCAAGGACGACGATATCTGGGGTGATGCCAGCTCGACGAAGAGCACATCGCCAGCCGCCACGGACGCGAGCGCTTCGACCGCGACGCCTGCAGTCGACAACGCTGGCATGTCCACCTCAACGGATTCGTCTTCGCTCGTACAAACGCCGCCTGCCGTAGTCGAAACGCCAAAGCCGAAACCGGCAAACGTCGTTGAGCCGGAGAAACCGGTGGTCAAGACGACACCCAAACCTGCGCCGGTCGCCGAAACTACACCGTGGTATCTCGAATCATGGGTTCTGGTTGCCGCCGGGGTGGGTGGATTGTTGCTCGTGTTGCTTGGCATCTTCGGATTGCGCAAGCGCAAGCCAGCTGTCACCACTGCTCGTCCTTCGATCGCTGGCGCATTCGGTGACTCTCCGCTCGGTCCTGCGCCGGGTGACAGTGATGCGGATGTCGAGGAACAGGAACTGATCGCCCAGGTTCAGGCCGATCCGGGCAATTCCAATGCACATCTGGAGTTGCTGAGCCTCTACTACGCTCAGGGAGCGACGGACAAGTTCGAGTCGGCTGCCGAAGAAATGTACGCAAACATCGCTGATCCGAATGAGTCGAACTGGCGAGAAGTGCACAAGATGGGTGTGGAACTGATGCCGCACAATCCACTGTTCAGTGATACTGATTCAGTGGTTGACGAGTTCGCCCAAACCGAGGAGTCCGAGGACTACACGTTCGAAGCCCCGGAAGACGGTGATCTTGCGGATTTCCCGGATTTCGACGACGAGGAGTCCGAGAAGGATAGCTCAGCGGAAAACTTCGAGACCAGCAGCATGCCCGAATTCGATGCGGGCAGCTTCGATCTTGGCGAGACCAAGCTTCCGGAAGCTGCACCCGAACCGAGCTCGGACACCTCGTTCAGCTTTGATCTTCCCCCTCTCGAGGAGGCGCCCGACGTGAGTTCAAACGCAGCTGAACCCGAGGCCGAGGAATCCATCGAGCCACTACCACCCGTGGATTTCGATACACCGGATAAATCCACGGTCGAAGTGCCGGTTGCCGAAGTCTCTGACGAAGAATTCTTTTCCGGAGAAGATGCGATCGGGACCAAGCTCGATCTGGCCAAAGCCTATCTCGACATGGGCGATCCGGATGGCGCGCGCTCGATGCTCGAAGAAGTGCTCGCCGAAGGCTCATCGTCGCAACAGGACGAAGCTCGCAAGCTGATCGCTGAAATCAACTGATCGGTTTCAACAAGTGAAAACCGAGGCCGGGAAATCCCCGGCCTCGTCGTTTCCGGATGCGCATCCGCGAACCATGATTGAGCCGCGCAGGGTCGGTGGGTCTGTGCCGCCGCTGCCTGTTGCTGAGCAAATCCGGGATAATCGCGATCCCTATTGATGATGGAGATTCCGTTGCGCATTGCGCTCGGCATTGAATACGACGGCACCGATTTCCTCGGCTGGCAGCGCCTGTCGCACGGCCCGACCGTGCAGGCTGCAGTCGAGAAAGCGCTGTCCTTCGTTGCCGATCACGAGATCACCGTGACTTGCGCCGGACGCACGGATTCCGGTGTCCATGCACGCTGCCAGGTCGTTCATTTCGACAGTGAAGCCTCGCGCAATGAACGCAGCTGGCTGCTCGGTGCCAATTCAAGGCTGCCCTCGACGGTCGGTGTGCAATGGGTGGTGCCGGTGGCTGAGGACTTCCATGCCCGATACGGCGCGCTTGGGCGCCGCTATCGCTATTCGATTCTCAATCGCCTCGCTCGCCCGGCACTCGACTCGCGCTATCTGGCCTGGGAGCGTCGGCCGCTGGATGCAGAGGCCATGCAGCGTGCCAGCCAGGCGCTGGTTGGCGAGAATGATTTCAGCGCATTCAGGACCGCGGCCTGCGAGGCCCGTACGCCATTCCGCAATGTCCGCTCGATCCGTATCAACCGGGTGGCCGAGCGTATCGATATCGATATCGAAGCAAATGCGTTCCTGCATCACATGGTGCGCAATATTGTCGGCTCGCTGTTGCCGATTGGTCGTGGCGAAAAGCCGGAATCGTGGATCGGCGAACTGTTGGCGGGTCGGGACCGGGGCAAGGCCGGACCCACTGCATCGGCGGCGGGTCTTTGTTTCATATCGCCGATCTATCCGGCGACATCCGGTTTACCTGCCGAGGTTTGTCGCGAATGAGCCGGGTGCGCATCAAATTCTGTGGGATCACGCGGATCGAAGATGCAAGGTTCGCGGCTGAGCTCGGCGTTGATGCGCTCGGCTTCGTATTTACGCGGCGGAGTCGGCGCTTCATCGAACCGGATGCGGCAGCGCGGATCATGCGTGAGTCGCCACCTTTCGTGACCCGCGTCGCGCTGTTCATGGATGATGAGCCTGCGTGGATCAAGCAGGTGGTGTCGATGGCTCGCCCGCAGCTTCTGCAGTTTCATGGCAGCGAGAGCGCTGCTGAATGCGCCGCGCATGGCATGCCATATCTGAAGGCCGTGCCGATGGCTAGCGTCACGGATGTGGCAAGCTATGCGGCCGGGTTTCCGGCGGCGACGGGGTTTCTTCTCGACGCGCACGCCAGCGGTGAATCCGGTGGACAGGGTGAACGTTTCGACTGGTCGCGGCAGGTATCGCTGCAGCGCCCGCTGATTCTTGCCGGCGGACTCGATGCGGACAACGTCAGCGAAGCGATTCGCGCGATGCGACCGTATGCCGTGGATGTATCGAGCGGCATCGAATCGGCTCCTGGAATCAAGGATGCTGCACGCATGCAGGCATTTGCCGAAACCGTGCGTCAGACAACAGCACAATGAGCAGACAACACGCATGAACAAACCGATTGCCGTCAAAGACTTCCATGCCTACCCGGATGCCCACGGGCGATTTGCCGACTATGGCGGTGTCTTCATGCCGGAAACCCTGATGCCGCCGCTGGAGGAGCTGACCACGGCCTACCTGGGCATGCGTGAGGACCCCGCATTCATCGCCGAATTCGAACGTGATCTGAAGCACTATGTCGGCCGACCCTCACCGATTTATCACGCCGAACGTCTGTCGAAGAAAGTCGGCGGCGCGCAAATCCTCCTCAAGCGCGAGGATCTGAACCACACCGGCGCGCACAAGATCAACAACACGATTGGCCAGGCCCTGGTCGCTCGGCGCATGGGCAAGCGCCGCATCATTGCCGAGACCGGCGCCGGCCAGCATGGCGTGGCCACTGCCACCGTTTGTGCGCGATTCGGTCTCGACTGCATCGTCTACATGGGCGCAGTCGATATCGAGCGGCAGAAAATCAACGTCTATCGCATGAAACTGCTTGGCGCCGAGGTCGTGCCGGTCGTGTCCGGCTCAAAGACCCTCAAGGATGCACTCAACGAGGCGATGCGCGACTGGGTGACCAATGTCGCCGATACGTTCTACATCATCGGCACCGTCGCCGGTCCGCACCCGTATCCGATGATGGTGCGTGATTTCAACGCCGTGGTCGGTCGCGAGGCGCGCGCGCAGATGCTTGAGCAATATGGACGCCTGCCCGATGTGCTGACTGCATGTGTCGGCGGGGGCTCGAACGCCATTGGCCTGTTCCATGCCTTCCTCAACGATCGCGAGGTGGCCATGGTCGGTGCCGAAGCGGCCGGAGACGGCATCGACACAGGGCGCCATGCGGCTTCGCTCAGTGCAGGCCGTCGCGGTGTCCTGCATGGCAATCGCACCTATGTGATCTGTGATGACCATGGCCAGATCACCGAGACGCATTCGATCTCGGCCGGCCTCGACTACCCCGGCGTCGGCCCCGAGCACGCCTTTCTCAAGGATAGTGGTCGCGCGCGCTACGTCGGCATCACCGATGATGAAGCACTCGCCGCGTTTCATGAGCTGGCGCGCACCGAGGGTATCCTCGCCGCACTCGAATCCAGCCATGCCGTGGCCCAGGCGATCAAGCTCGCGCGCGAATTGCCGAAGGATCAGCTGATCCTGTGCAATCTGTCCGGTCGCGGCGACAAGGATGTGCATACCATCGCCGCTCGCGAGGGCATCGAACTGTGAGCAATCGCATTGATCAACGTTTTGCCGATCTGAAACAAGCCGGGCGCAAGGGCCTGATCCCGTTCATGACTGCCGGTGATCCCTTGCCTGAGGCGACCGTTGCGATCATGCATGCGCTGGTCGAAGCGGGCGCCGATCTGATTGAGCTCGGTGTGCCGTATTCGGATCCGGTTGCCGATGGCCCGACCATCCAGCATTCAAGTGAGCGCGCGATTGCACAGGGCGTCGGCATCCGCCAGATCCTTGCCTGGGTCAGTGAATTTCGCAGCACCGACACCACTACGCCGATTGTTCTCATGGGCTATCTGAACCCGATCGAGATTTTCGGCTACGAAAAATTCGCCGAACAAGCGAGCGCAGCCGGCGTCGATGGCGTACTGATCGTCGATGTGCCGGTTGAAGAAGCGGCAACGGTCGATCTGTTGCGTGAAAAAGGCCTGCGTGAAATCTTTCTGGTCGCACCGACGACCACCGATCGCCGCCTCGCCAGCATTCGGGCGAAGGCCGAGGGATTCATCTACTACGTTTCGTTTGCCGGCATCACTGGCGCAAGCCAGCTCGACACGGCGGCGGTGCGGGCGCGCGTCGAGCACATCAAGCAGGGCGGCGAGATTCCGGTTGCGGTAGGCTTCGGAGTTCGTGATGCGGACAGTGCGGTCAAGATCGCCGAGAGCGCCGATGCGGTGGTTATCGGCAGCGCATTGGTCGCCACGCTTGCGCAGGCCCGGGGAGCCGATGCAGTTGTTGCTGCGGCGCGGAGTTTTCTTTCACCGATACGCGCAGCACTTGATGCCGCAGCAAGACACTGAAAAGCGACGTGCGCCGACCACGCAGGTGGGGTGCGAAGTCGAAAACATCGGAGACAATGAGACATGAATTGGTTGCAGAAGATCATGGCACCACGCATTCGTACCCTTGGCACCGGCAAAGGCAAGGTCCCCGAAGGCCTTTGGGAGAAGTGCAGTGGCTGTGGAGCCGTGCTCTATGGCCCCGAGCTGGAAAATAATCTGATGGTCTGCCCGCAGTGCAATCACCATCACAAGATTCGTGCGCGCAAACGCCTCACCGCCTTGTTCGACAGTGGCAGTGCCGAGGAGGTTTTCGGCAATCTGGAATCGGTCGACCCACTCAAGTTTCGCGATACCAAGAAGTACAAGGATCGCCTGGTTGCCTCGCAGAAAGCGTCTGGCGAGAAGGATGCGTTGGTCGCCATGCAAGGCCTGATCAAGGGCAGACCGCTGGTCGCCTGTGCTTTCGATTTCGCCTTCATGGGCGGATCCATGGGTTCGGTGGTCGGCGAAAAGTTCACCCGTTGTGCCGAGCTCGCCCTGGCCGAACGCAAGCCGATGGTCTGTTTTAGCGCGACCGGCGGCGCGCGCATGCAGGAAGGTCTGTTCTCACTGATGCAGATGGCCAAGACTTCGGCTGCGCTCGGGCGCATGCGCGCGGCGGGATTGCCCTTCATTTCCGTCCTGACCGATCCGACCACGGGAGGCGTCTCGGCGAGTTTTGCCATGCTCGGCGACATTATCATCGCAGAGCCGAAGGCCCTGATCGGCTTTGCCGGCGCAAGAGTCATCGAGCAAACCGTTCGTGAGACCCTGCCAGAAGGCTTTCAGCGCTCGGAGTTCCTGCTTGAACATGGCGCGATCGACACGATCGTTGACCGTCGCGAAATACGCGACAAGCTCGCTTCCCTGTTCGCCTTGATGATGCGCCAGTCGCAGGCCGCTTGAACGGGAATCAGGATTTCGCGCATTTTGCAACAGCCCCTTTCGGCGGGCTCAAGACAAGCGTTCAAGGGCGAGCAATCACTGCGCAGCGCAAAATAGCCCGACCATGAAGTGGCTCCTCAAAAAATTCATGACGCCGTAGCCTTAGACCGCTCACCGCTCACCGCTCACCGCTCACCGCTCACCGCTCACCAAACTCAACCCAGGTTGAGGAAATCCGCGCTGCAGATGAAGCGCACTGCATCGAGGCGCGGTGCGGCTTGCGGAATCGCGGTGCGCAAGGCTTCCAGCTCGGCATCAATCGCTTCGATTTCGACCGCGCGCACGGCCGGGTTGACCTTGGCCAATGCAATCATCCGCGCGTGTTCGTCACCGAGGTCACGTTCAATGGCTGTCAACGCCGCACCGATTTCGATTTGTGCTCGCTCGCGGGCCAGTGTCTCGGCATGCGCGAGCATCGGTTTGACCAGCTTGGTCAGCAATTTTCGGTAGCGCGAATACTCGATGGCACGTTCGGCTGAGCGTTTCACGCATTCGGCGCTGGGCTGGTACTCGTGGCGCGGCAGCAAGCGTGTATCGACAACGATGCGGATCGGTAGCGGAGGCAGGTAGCGCTCGACGGCCAGCCCCTTGTCGGCAACGCAATTCAACACGTACACACATTCGAGCAGGGCGCTGCGTCCCGGCAGCGCATCGTCGACGAGGAATGAGGCATTGCCATGTTCGCCTTCCAGCAACAGGTCGATCGCGCCGCTGACCATCGGGTGGTCCATGCGCAACAGGGGCAGATCCTCGCGGGCGAGGGCGGTGCCACGATCAAAGGTGATCTGTTGCGGGCCATCCTTGAGGCCGGGAAACCCATCGGTGCTGAGATATTCCGGATCAAGCACCACGGTGCGCGGTGCATGCTCTTCGCTCTCGATGCCGAATTGCTCGAACAGGCGCAGGATAAACTCGTCGTTGCCAAGGTTGGCATCGGCATCGATGAGCGCCCGGTGCAATCGATCGGCATGGCTTTGGCGTGCGCTCGCCAGTTCAAGCAATCGATCTCGTCCACTGTTGACCAGCGCCGACAATTCTTCGTGGCTGGCTCGGGTTTCACCGATCAGCGCATCGAGCTCCGAATTGGCATCTTCGCCACCTTGCGCATGTTGCTCGGCCAACTCCACGAGTCGCTGGCCGAAGCGCTTGAGCAGCTCGCGACCATCCGAAGGACTGCCGCAAAAGGCATCCAGACCAAGATCGAACCAACGCATCAACGCGTGTTGCGCCGTGCCGGAGAACGCGCAGGCATGAATGAGGATGTCGTGTTTCTGGCCGATGCGGTCGAGTCGACCAATGCGTTGTTCGAGCAGATCCGGGTCCAGTGGCAAATCCCACAGGACGAGATGGTGGGCAAACTGGAAATTGCGTCCTTCCGAGCCGATTTCCGAGCACAGCAGCAGGCGCGCACCTTCCGCATCGGCGAAGTAGGCGGCATTGCGGTCGCGCTGGAGCAGACTCATGCCTTCGTGGAAACGCGCGACCTTGACCCCGCTGCGCATGCGCAGGACTTCCTCCAGCGCGAGCACCTTGGCCTGGCTGCGGCAGATCAGCAGAAATTTTTCCGTCGCCAGCTGGTCGATCATGCCGAGCAACCAGCTCAGGCGCGGGTCGTTCGCATACGGTAGTTCGATCTCGGGAGCCGATTGCTGCCGGTCGGCGTGGAATTCGGCAAGCAGGTGCTGGCGTTGCGCGTCGTCCAGTTCGCTGCCATCGAGAGTGATCAGTTTCGGTATGCGTTTGGGAAAGCCGCCAACCTGGGCGCGGCGATTGCGGAACATGACGCGGCCGGTACCGTGACGGTCGATCAAGGCGTCGAGCACGGTGTTGGCAGCGGCTGCATCCATCGGGCTGGCCAGGAGTGAGGTCAGTTGCTCGTCGTCACCGAAACGTTGCGAGAGGATCTTGCAGTCGCCCACGGAGAGGGGCTCGCCCTCATTGAGCTTGCCGGCAATCTCCGACAACTCCGAATAGCCATCGGCCTCGGCGATATAGGTGTCGAGATCGTGGTAGCGAGCCGGATCAAGCAAGCGCAGACGCGCGAAGTGGCCGCTGCGGCCCAGTTGCTCGGGAGTCGCCGTGAGCAGGATCAGACCCGGTGTTCGCGCGGCGAGGGTTTCAACCAGGGTGTATTCGGGACTTGCCGATTCCGTTGTCCAGGCCAGGTGATGCGCTTCATCGACGATGAGCAGATCCCATCCGGCTTCGATGGCCTGAACCGAGCGCTTGGTCGAGCCGCTGAGGAAGCCGATGCTGGCCATGATCAGCTGCTCATCCTGGAACGGATTGCGTCCCGGATCGCTGGTTTCTATCGATTCGCAGCGTTCTTCGTCGAACAACGAGAATTGCAGATTGAATCGGCGCAGCAGTTCGACAAACCACTGGTAGACCAGAGTTTCCGGCAGCAGCACGAGGACACGCCCGACACGACCGTTGGCGACCAGGCGGGCCAGAATCATGCCCGCTTCGATGGTCTTGCCGAGGCCGACCTCATCGGCGAGCAGGATGCGCAGCGGCTGGCGCGCCGCAGCGATCTCGGCAACGCGCAACTGATGCGGGATCAAATCGATTCTTGATGATTCCAGGCCCCACGCCGGAGAGCGCAAGGCGTCGGCGCGACGCAGCAGCGCCTCCTGACGAAAATCGAAGCGATCGGCCCGATCGACACGACCCGAGACCAAGCGCTCGTCGGCACGTGAAATGGCCTGGCTGTCGTCGAGCTCGGCTTCATTGAGAGTCTTGCCGCCACCGTGATAGACGAGCAGACCCTCTTCTTCGCCGATGCGGTCTATGACAAAGCTGAAGCCCTTGCCTGCCACTTTCTGGCCGACGCGGAATTCGGCGCGCGCGATCGGCGCGCTGTGCACGGCGTACTGACGCAGGACGCCCGCCGTGGCGTAGAGCAACTGTACGCTGCGTCCTTCGATCCGGATCAGGGTGCCAAGTCCGAGTTCAGGCTCGGCATTCGAGATGTAACGTTGACCAGGAACCAAAGCCATCAGTGTTCGGTGCTTTTCAGGTGGGTCGGCGATTATCCCCTGTCAGGCCGCAGGCATAAACATGAATCGAGGATTTCCGGTCAATTGGTCGCAGTGATCGCCACTTGCGCCGCTTGATTCTGCGTCAGGGCAGCTCGAATCCATCACTGAAAATGGCGTCATCAGCCGGCCAGGCGACGAATACGCCGGTTCCCCATTCGATCTGGGTATCGCCATCCGGATGCAGGCCGGCGATGAATGCAATGGCACCGGCATCATTGACCGCAGGCGCGCCACTGAAGATCGGCCAGGCACTCGGATCGTCGATATGCTGGCCAATCCGGCCCGGTCCGAGGTCTGTCGCCACCGCATCCTCCTTGCCGATCACTCGCACCAGGCGGGTACCGTCTCCAGCGTAGATCGCCTGGCCATTGGCGTCCCTGGCGCGGAACACGACCAGACCGTTGTCATTCAGGGCTGGTGCAAACGATTCGATCTCGCGGATCGTGCCGCCGGGTTCGACACGAGCAATCTCGACCGCATCGACACCAGCGCCATTCGGCGTGAAGCGATAAACCGCTCTTGCATTGCCTGCTTCGAGGCGCAGTACAACGGCGACCTGGCCTGCATCGTTGTAGGCGAGCCCATTGTCGAAGCGATTGAAAGGCGATCCGCTATCGGTTGCCGAATCAACAGCGAGGGTCGTGTAGTCACCATTGCTGGCAAAGCTGCGGATCTCGTTGTGGTCGAAATCGCCAATGCTGACCTTGCAGGCGATCAGACGCTGAGCATTCATCGCCGGCGTGTAGATGAATGCGTAGGGACTGGTCTGGACATTGTTGTCGACGATATGCAGCAACGAACTTCCGCCACCGGTGGATGCGAGTCCTGAGCCTGATCCAAGCCCGGCACGATAGCCGATCACGCCGGCATCGTTGATGACGTGTCCGCCGAACGAAGTCGGTGTCAGCGGCAAGGTACTGATGAGATTCGAGGTCGAGGTTTGCTCATCGAATCTGCGCAAGCGATAATTACTTCAATTTTCATAGGTGTAATAAGCGACCTGACCACTGGCATTGATACTGACCCTGAAAGCGATTCCGTCGATTGGTGCTTCATGCAAGACGACGATGCCGCCAACGCCGTGTGAGCCAAACCACAAACCGACACCAGTGTTCGACTGATTGCCGTTGATCGGCACGATCTGTACCGGAAACGCGACCTTGCCGGCATTGTTGATACTCGCCGAAATGCTGTTGAACGACGAACCCGGCGGCAGGTTCCAGCCGTCGTCATTGACCAGCAGATTGCTACGCGCCTGCAGCTCGAATTGAACGTAGTCGGGAACTTCGGCATGCGCAGTCGAAAGGCCAAAGCCAGAAATGAGAAGAACAAGTCCGGGAGTTGTCAGGCGGTGCATGCGCGTGCCCTCATCGTTGATTGCCAGCGGAATTGCGTCGCGACGTTACGACTTGATCGCCGCTCAGAGCAAATGGCTGATCTGCCGCATGCCCTGATCATGAGTCGGCGCCTGCGGACAATCCATGCGTGATTTCACAGCTTCGATTATCAACCGATTCGCCGATCAAGCCACTCGATGATTTCGCGTTGCACGGCTTCCGGTGCAAGTTCGAGACTTTGCACGCAGACAAATGCAGCACTGCTATCGCTGTCGGCTTTGGTGATCTTGCGCTTGACCCGGGCAGGGAGTTGCTCGCTGGGCTTGAGCTGAACGACGTGCAGACTGTTGTCGACGATGGCGTTGTCGTGGAGAAATTCGAGATGGGTGGCGACGGCTTCGGTCTTGAACTGCTCGTTTGAGCGCAGGCGGTGGCTGCAATTGCTTTCGAGCAGATCCGGATGTGCTGCAAAAAAGGCCTGCAAGGTTGATCGGCGCATCGGATAAGGGTTGTGATAGAGCCGGTAGTAGCGATCCTCAAACCCCGCGATACGCGCGCTCAGCTGCTGAGAATCAAGGTTGCCGACTTTCTGACTGCGTGATCCGCGCAGGCGCTTCAGCGCATTCAGCAAACGACTGGACCAGGTTTTGCCCGATTGCATGCGCCAGAGTCCGCGCTGAACCACTTTGCCTTCGCGGAAGAAATCCTCTGGGTTCACCGCGCGCAACAGGAACATGTCGTCGTTGAAGTAGACGAAGTTCTCGGCCAAGCCCTGGATGCGCCAGAGCATCGTGATGATCGAGCGGCTGTTGAAGGTCGGCAGGTGTTGCTCGAATCCGGCGAAGATCTCGCGATGGTCGACGACGTTGAAGCGTTCGCCGAATTGACTGTCGCGGAGTCGATCAAGGATGGCCGGTACCTGGCCATCCACGACAACATGGATCTTCCGAAACCATGGCGCGAAGCGCAGGATCGAGCGGATGCACCAGTCGATTTCGCCAGCGTCGTTGAAGCGGGTTCGATCAGCGGAAGCAGGGCGTTTGTTGCCGGATTGGGCAAGCCAGGCATCGAGCTTTTTGCGATGCGCCGGGTCAGCACCATCAACCCAGGTGATCACGGCATCGATGGTCATGCGCGCAGCTTTGCCGCCAGCAGCGGCGTTTTCGTGATGCAGCGATGACAGAGGCGTTTCACGGTATCCGGTTCCTGCTCTCGAAGTGAGATCGTCGAGGTCACACAGGATACAGCCGGATCAATCCACCCTGGAAACCCGCCTGCCGAATCCGGCAGGCGGGAGCAGCCCGTGCTACCAGATTTTCACCTGACTGTCGCCATCGCGAACCATGGCGTCGCCGCTCTTGCAATCGAATGCCTTGGCGAATGCCGGCATGTTCGAGGGCGCGCCGATGGCTCGGTAGCTGGTCGGCGAGTGCGGGTCGGTGTTGAGCGATACTTCGAGACGCTTGTCACGCGTGTTGCCACGCCAGACACGAGCCCAGTTGAGAAAGAAGCGCTGATCCTCGGTATAGCCATCGATTTTCTCGCCGGCTTCGGCGGGATTTTTCTTCAGGGCAACCTGCAGGGCATCGTAGGCAATCGCGGTGCCGCCGAGATCGGCGATGTTTTCACCGAGCGTCAGCTGGCCGTTGACATGCTTGCCGGGCAGGGGCTCGTAGGCGTTGAACTGATCGACCAGCTTCTTGGTGCGCGCTTCGAAGGCCTTGCGGTCTTCGTCGGTCCACCAGTTGGTGTTGTTGCCCTGGGCATCGAACTGGCTGCCCTGGTCATCGAAACCGTGGCTGGCTTCATGGCCGATCACGGCACCGATACCGCCGTAGTTGATCGCATCGTCGGCCTTGGCATCGAAGAACGGCGGCTGCAGGATCGCGGCCGGAAAGTTGATCGTGTTGTCGGTCGGGTTGTAGTAGGCGTTGACCGTCTGCGGGGTCATGGCCCAATCCTTGCGGTCGGTCGGCTTGCCGATCTTGGCTATGTCGTAGTCGTGATTGAACTGCGTCGTGGCGGCAACATCAGCGAAGTAGCTGTCTCCGTTCAAGGTCAGGCCGGACCAGTCACGCCATTTTTCGGGGTAGCCGATCTTCGGCAGGAAGGTCGACCACTTCTCCAGAGCCTTGGTCTTGGTTGCATCGCTCATCCAGTCAAGGTTTTCGATGCGTGACTTGAGGGCTGCCTGGACGTTGGTGACAAGTTCTTCGGCGCGGGCTTTTGATTCCGGCGGAAACGCCTCGGCCACGTAGAGCTCACCGAGAGCCATGCCAAGCTCGTTGTTGACGGTTCGCAGCACCCGCTTCCAGCGTGGCTCGTCTTCCTTCTGACCATTCAGGGTCTGCTTGTGGAAGGCAAAGTTTTCCTGCTGGAATGGTGTCGACAGATACGGCGATGCGTCATCTGCATGGTGATAGCGCAGATAGGCCTGCCAATCGGCGACCGGTGTCTTGGCCAGCATCTTGTCCAACTCAGCGAAGAACTTTGGCTGCGACAGAGAGAAGCCATCAGTTACATCGGCTTTTTGAGTCGTGAAGAAGGCTTTCCAGTCGAAATGTGGAGTGACCTTGTCGGCTTCGGCGATGGTGACGAAATGGTACTGGTTTTCGGGAACGCGCAACTCCACCGGAGCCAGCGAAGCCTTGGCCAGGCGGGTTTCGAAGGCGAGCACAGCTGCAGCCTGCTTCTTTGCCGCATCGGCATCGGTGCCGATCAGCTCAAGCACCTTGGCGACATGCGCAACATAGGCGTCACGCAGGTCGGCATGCTCGGGCTTGTCGTAATAGTCTCGGGTTGGCAGTCCGAGGCCGCCCTGGAAGGCATAGGCGATTTTGCGGCTGGAATTCTTGAAATCGGTTTCCGCGCCAAACGCGAACACGCTGCCCTGGCCACGCGAGAAACTGTCGTTCAGATAGGCAACGATGTCCTTGGATGTCTTGAGCGCGTCGATCTTTGCCAGTTCGGGCTTGATCGGATCGTAACCAAGGGCGTCGATCGCCGCTTCATCCATGCCCGCCTTGTACATGGTTCCAATCTTGTGCTTGATCGTACCGACAGGCGCATCGGATTTCGCCGCCGCTTCGACAATCTCGTGCTGTGTGTTGAGGCTTGATTCACGCAACTGATCAAAGGCACCCCAACGGGTCTTGTCGGCCGGGATCGGGTTCGCCGCAATCCATTTGGAATTGACGTAACCATTGAAATCCTGGCAGGCGTTGATCGACGTATCAATCTCATTCGTATCAAATGCCACATGCTTTACTGCGGGAGCTTCGGTGGCAGCCGCTGCGGGCGCTGGTGCTGGCGCGCTGGCCTGGCTATCGGCACTTTCCTGCTTCTGTCCGCAAGCCGTCAATGCGACGGAAATGGACAAGGCGATGGCGAGCGGTTTCAGGGAATGGGTTCTCATGCGAGCTCCTTTCAAGATGGTTGGGCACGGGGAACATTGCTGGCTGGTCGAGCCATCCCGCCGTAAACGTCGGACAGGCTGCCAGATCGAAGCTCATCGACGTGCGGATGGATGAATGACAACCGGCCAATTCTAGTCAAGCTGAACGGTGATTATCAGTGTCGAAGGTCATTGCGAGATATTGTCTATCCTGCGTTGGCCGTCGATACTTGGTTTTGGCTCGGGACCGAACACTGGCATCGGTTCTGGCGAATTTGCCCGCAAACAATTCCAAGGGAGTGAGTCATGTCATTGAAGATTGTGCTTGTTTTCGCCGTAGCCTTGATGTCGGCTCCGCTGGTTCATGCCGCAGAGTTCGATCAGTCGAAGTTCGAGTCGGTCCTGCCATCGGAGTATTTCAACATGCTGCGAGACGCGGCCGTGGCTTATGGCGCCAAGGACTACGACAAGGCGTTCCGCCTGTTTCAGCGCACCGCATGTGCGGGTGACAAGCAGAGCCAGTCCGCGCTCGGACGCATGTATTTGCTCGGTCAGGGCACCAAACGCGATGATCTGACCGGTTACGCATGGCTCAAGATTGCTGCCGAGTTCATCTTTCCGAAATACCAGTCTGTCGTTCGTGGACTTGAGCAGGCGATGACGCCCGAGCAGCGAAAAATTGCCGATGCAAAGGCTGCCGAATTGATAGCCCGCTACAGCATCGGCGAAACCAATATGAGCTGCAATCTCAGCGCCTCCAAGGGTGGCCACATCATGGATCAGATCACCTGCACACCGCAGTATCAGGGCAGGCTCATGATGTTGAAGCGTTGCGAAGCACCTGCCGCGGACTGAGCCGTGTGTTGGTCCGGGTGTCAGCCTTGATCTGGCGGAATCCTGCCCGAAGCCGGGGCGCCCCAATCAGCAGTGAAGGGCAGGGTGTCGGCACCGACCGCACCGGCCGAGAGCAGAAATGCCATGGCTTGGTCGACGCTCCAGTCCGTTGCGGTGAGGCGCTCGATCGGCACGATTTCGAGATAGCCGCCAGTCGGATTGGGCGTCGTTGGTACGTAGACTGCGGCCAGTTCGCGGCCGCCGGCATCATGGAAAATTCGGGTCACGAAGCCAATTGATTTCAATTCAGCAGAAGGGAAATTGATCAACACCACCCGTTGCGTGCCGCTCGGCTTGTTCTGCAATACCGACATCAGCTTTTTTGTCCCGCCGTAGATCGAATGCACGATCGGGATGCGCTGGATCAGGTTCTCCATGCCTTCGATCAGGCGTCGGCCAACGACAAAGTTGGCCGCAAAGCCGACCAGATAGAGCGAAACCACGGTGATCACGAAAGCGATCAACGAAATCAACCAGGGTTGGCCGAGCAGCTCGGCGGTGATCGGCGAGCCGCTGCCCAGAACCGATACGAGACTGGCAACCAGCGGCGTGCTGACTTCCGAAAGCAGGCCGAACACAAATTTGAACACCATCCAGGTCAACCACAACGGCACGAATGTGAGCAGGCCGGTGATCAGATAGCGTTTGATGTAGAGCTGTCGCTTGGCCATGAGTGTTCTTGTCCTGCGAAGTTCACAGTTTAGGGTACTGCGGGATTGATTTGGGTTTGATGAGCTTGAGCCGTTGCCAACATGGCGAATCCGGCCCATGCGTGGCAGTCTCGCCATATCGCAATCGATACGCGAATGGGGTAGCCATTTTTCATGACGACAGAAAACGATCCATCACTTGCATCGCCGGCGGGGCAATCCGAAGCGGCATCGCTGCGCAGCGCCGAACTGGCGCCACGCCCGTTTGTCATCGCCACGATGGGCTTGCCGGGTGCCGGCAAAAGCATCGTCGCGCGCGCCATCGAGGATCATCTGGGTTTGCGCAGGGTCTGTCGTGACCAGATCCGCGCTGCCATGTTTCCGCGTTGCAATTTCAGTTATATCGAAAAGCGCGCGGCATTCAGAAGCCTGCTGCTGGCGCTGGATATCAATTGCATGATCGGCGTCGGCAGCGTCATCGACGGAATGACATTCTCGCGTCGCAGCGAACTGGATCGCGTCGCCGGGGTCGCCGACAAACACGGCATCGTCACGATTCCATTACTCATTGACTGCCCGGTCGAATTGGCGCGCGAACGGGTGGCCCGGGATCTTGCGGCCAACCGTCATCTGGCCGGGGATCGCACGCCGGATACGGTCAATGACGTGATGGCAAGGCGTGAACCTGCGCCCGAGGGCACTCTGGTAGTCGATGCCACCTTGCCGGCGGCACAGATGTGTCGCGAGGCGATTGCCTTGCTGCGAAAGAGCATAGCGGCGGCAGCCCTGTCCCGGGCCTGATCTGCACTAGCAGGTCATTTCCGGCGTTCGTGGCTGATAAGCGGCGATAATGTGCCGATGAGCCCCGTCATCCTGTCCACCCTCAATGCCCGCTACGCCCACGCATCGCTGGGATTGCGCTATCTGCGCGCGAATCTCGGTGACTGGCGAGACGCTTCGGCAATCCACGAATTCGTGATTGGTCAGAAGACCGAGGAAATCGCCGAGAAGCTGCTCGCGGAGAATCCCCGCGTAATCGGCCTCGGCGTGTATATCTGGAATGTCGAGGAAAGCACGCGTCTGGTCGCCCAGCTCAAGGTTCTGGCACCGGAACTCATCATTGTGCTCGGCGGGCCCGAGGTCAGCCACGAAGTGGAAGATCAACACATCTGCGCACTCGCCGACTACGTGATCACCGGTTGGGGTGATGTCAGTTTTGCCAAGCTTGTCGGTCAGTTGATGGCGGGTGAGCGGCCGCCGGGCAAGGTGATTGCCGGTGTGCAGGCACCGTTGCCGGCCATCGTTTCGCCGTATGCCGAATACACCGAAGAGGACGTGCGCCAGCGCCACCTCTATGTCGAGGCGTCACGTGGTTGTCCGTTCAAATGCGAGTTCTGTCTGTCCGCTCTGGACAAGACCGCCTGGCCATTTCCGCTCGATGTCTTCCTCGCCGACCTGGAAATTCTGTACGCGCGTGGCGCACGCCAATTCAAGTTTGTTGATCGGACCTTCAATCTCAAGGTCGATACCTCGCTGGCAATCCTCGATTTCTTTCTCGGCAAGCTCTCGGCTGCGCCCGATGATCCGGTGTTCGTCCATTTCGAGTTGATTCCCGATCATCTGCCTGAGCGACTCAAGGAGAAGATCGTGCACTTTCCGGATGGAACCCTGCAGTTCGAAATCGGCATTCAGAGCTTTGATCCGGTGGTCCAGGCACGCGTATCGCGACGCCAGAAGAACGATATCGCGGCAGCCAACATCGAATGGTTGAAGCGTGAGACCCGCGCCCACCTGCATGTGGATCTGATCGCCGGCCTGCCCGGCGAGGATATGGCCGGCTTTGCCGCCGGCTTTGATCGGCTCGTTGGCCTGGCCCCGCACGAGATTCAGTTCGGCATTCTCAAGCGCCTGCGTGGCGCGCCGATTTCGCGGCACACTATCGAATACGGACTGCGTTTCAATCCCGATCCGCCCTACAACATTCTTGCCACCCATGCCGTCGACTTCCCGACCATGCAACGCCTGGTCCGGTTCTCACGCTACTGGGATATCGTCGCCAATTCCGGTCGCTATTCGCGGACCCTGAGCCTGTTGCTCGGGGATAGTCCATTTGCCCGCTTTCTCGCTTTCAGCGACTGGTTGTACGCGAAGACCGGGCAGACTCATGCGCTGGCCCAGGAGCGCCTTGTCCACTTGTTGCACGAGCATCTCTGCGAAGCCGCTTGCGCACCCGAAACGGAAATCAGCGAAACCCTGCTTGCCGATTATCGCGGCACTGGCGGGCGCAGCCGTCTGCGTTTCGAGACCGGCGCCGTCGATCGCGTGCCACCGAAGAAGCGCAAGTCGAAGGCGACGCCGGCACGCCAGGCACGACATCTGCAAGCCTGAGCTTCGGGAACCATCGGCTTCGGCCGCACTCCCAAATCCATCGCCGTCTTCGAACGGCATTGGTGGGAGAAGTGGATGAGGATGAAATTGCTACTGACGCTGGCATTTGCAGTGGCGGGTTGGGGCCTGGCAAGTCTGTCGACGGCGACTGAGGCGAGCGCTGCCGAGGCGGTTAAAGAGGCACCCGAGGTCATCATGTATTCGACCCAAACCTGCTCCTATTGCGCCAAAGCACGAGCCTTGTTCACCAGCCGCAACATCGCATGGGATGAACGCGACATCGAAACATCGGCCGAGGCGAACAAGGAGTGGAAAGAATTGGGTGGCGTCGGTACACCGCTGATCCTGATCAACGGCAAGCGCTTCAGCGGCTTTGTCGAAGCGCAGATTGATGCCGAGTTGACGAAGGTTCGCTGAGTTCGACTGATGGCAGGCAGGATCCATGTTTGCCTGCCATCGGTCGATTTGCAGATTATTCGTTCAGTTCGAAGCCGTCGGCAAAGATCAGGTCTTCGATTTGCTTCGGCAAATCGATGCACCAACTATCGAGGAATCCGCTGTCGCCACCCGCCCGGTCGGATACATTCAGAGTCCAGACACCGTCGTAACTGACGCCATCAAAAGCTGCAAACGCCTGGCTGGGTCTGATTTCTCCACCGATCGCCGGGCCAGACCCCGAGCAGGTATTCGGCGCGCCGCCGGCGGTATCAAAGTAGAGGGCATGGATATCATTGCCGCTACAACCTGGAGGGCGATTGAGGATGTCGGCCGATGCCGGTCCGTGGCTGACGTTGAGGACAAGATCACCCACATAGGTGTGCCTGAGATCAATGCTCATGCGCGTTGCGTTGACATTGGCCTGGCCGTTCGGAATCGTGATCGTTGCATTGACACCTGCGGTATTTGAATCGGGGATGCTCAAGGGACCAACGAAACAATGGCGATTGATCGTGGTGAACGAGCGCACGTTGCTGTTGATGCCTGCGCCACACGCGTTCAGTGAACGTACTCTCCAGAAATACGTGGTGTTTGCGCCCAGCACAACGCCTGGTTGCCAGTTGGTTGCAGTGGTCGTCGTGCTGTCGATGATCGTGGCGAAATTGCTGTCGGTGGCCAGCTCGACCGTGTACTGGTCGGCTGCCGGATCGGTGTTCCAGCTGAGCGCAGGCTGCAGGGCTTGGTCGAATGCGGCGTCCGCAGGAGCAATCAGGGTTGGCCCCGAGGTTGGCAAGACCCGGAAGAGAATGTCCGCCGTGGCCGATTCAGTGATGGGTCCGGCGGCCAGGCCATTGATGGTTATCGTGTAGGGGCCCGGA
This sequence comes from Dokdonella sp., assembly GCF_035703485.1. Taxonomy (GTDB): domain Bacteria; phylum Pseudomonadota; class Gammaproteobacteria; order Xanthomonadales; family Rhodanobacteraceae; genus Dokdonella. Next base: position 23,124 of record NZ_DASSYD010000081.1, read on the forward strand.
GCAACGCTTGCCGTGTCGGTATAGGTCAGCGCACTCGTGCCTGGCAGTGGCGTAACCGGATTCGGCAGCAGGTTCTCGGTGGCGCTGGCGGGCGCTCCCGATGTCGACAGGGTCACCGGGTTGTCGTAGGAGGCGATTGGGGAAACCACGACATCGATATTTGCCGTCGAACCGACACAGACCGATTGACTTGCAGGTTGTGGGGTCAGATGAAAGCCCGGCGTGCCGCACTGGTCGAAACGAAATGAGCCGACGCGCAAGTTCCAGCCCGCGGTGCTGGTCACCGGTGTGTACTGGTTGACGTACCAGAACGTGCAGTCGTCAACGGGATCGACATTCATTGAGGTGTAGTCGCCCCAACGACTGTTCGTGCTTGTATTCGAGCCGGTACCGTTGACGATCACGCCTTCGCCTTGCGGCATCGTGCCGAGCGGATCATTGGAAAGTCGCCCGGTGTACCAGATGCTCGGATACATGGTGGCGCTGGTTGCACTGAATCCGAGGGCGATGTTGCCGGCTGAATCCATTGCAGCCGAGCCCATCCAGCGGTGCACGCCATCGGTGATGCCCGGTGCGTAGGTGCCTTCCTGATAGACAATCGGCGTGCCACTCGGATTGCGCACTTCCCACCAGCGAATGCCGGCGATGCTTGCAGCGGCCTCAACCGATTGATTGCTGACCAGCGATTCGTGGTCGCCAAAGTTGCGATAGGCGAGGCGATTGAGCATGCGCTGGCGATACGACTGCACGTCGACTTTCGCTGTCGTATCGAGTTGCGGCAGGCAGGCGCGCCCGCTCCCGCATGGAAAAATCGTGTCGAACTCGGCCACCGGAATGGTACTGGCGAGGAGGAAGGTGGAATTGGCTGGGGTATCGAAATCGGCGTGGAATTTCCACAGAGTCAATGCATCTTGTGGTGCGCCGTACGGGCCGCCGGCGTCCATCGTGCCCATGAAATATTCAGGCGAACCTTCCGGAGGCAGGGTAAATCCGTCGATATCGGCCGGCAACAGGCCATCGCCGGTATTGAATGGTGCTGCGCCGGGCGGAACGAGGATGCTGATGACGGTGGGATTCGGATTGCCTGCAATCATCTGATCGCGATTGAGTGCGTAACCACCAATGCCGGCGAATGAGCCGGCGAATTCACGCGTGCTGATGTAGTACGCATCGCGCCATACGCCGTATTTCGGGTAGTCGGGGAAATTGGTTCCGGTGCTGAATGCGTAACGATAGTACTGACCGGTCGGATCGCCGCTTTGCGAAAGCGCGACGCAGTTGAAGTACTGCGGGCCCGCCGAAGTGAACTGGGTGATCAGCCAGCGATCGGCGAACTGGTCGTAGAGGACAATCGGATCGCCGGAGTTCTCGACCTCACAGGCGCCGCCGAAGCCGGACCACAAGGTGTTGATGTTGACCGGTCCGAGCAGGGATGTTCCAGTCTTGTCGAAGACCTGCAGGATGTTGTTGCTCATCGCCACATAATGGTTGGGACCGACGTCACCGACCGGGTCCGGCGGATTGACGCCGGAAATGTTCGGCTGTGCATCAAACGAAACGATGGTAGCCGGGATCGAAAGTGGCGAGCCCTTCCAGGCTTGGGCAATGGCGTCCGGGCGTTGCGGAAACGTCAGCCATTCGAGGCCGCTGGGTGATTCTTCGCGATTGCGCTCGTCGCCGCGGCGCATTGGCCCCGAGTAAACCGGAATCGCCGGAATCGAGCTCAGCCGCGGCGAGACATCGAAATGGGCGACTGGCACCGTGCCGCGATATTGGCCCGCAATGACGCCGCCATCCGGTCCCGTCTGGATTTCGGCAGCCAGCGACAAACCGGCGCAGAGCATCCCGGCGGCGATAAGCGCCGCTCGACAATAGTTCATTTTTTTATCCCCTGTTCCCCAGATGGACGGTCAAGACTAACTGAAACGCACGGAACAATGTCATTTCATGGGCAAAAGTTGACTCCGGTCGCCAAGCACCACAGCGCATTCCGGGTATGCGACATGCTGATCTTTTTCATGACCATGTTGGTCGAATACATCGTGTCCGGGAAGTGGGTCAGCGCCAGCGTCGATATCGAACATGAGCCCTTGATTGAAACGCTGCATCGTCGTTGCCCCGGCTGGAGCCTTGCCTGTTGCGTCGTTCGGTATGGGGTGGGACATGCAGGATTCCGCGACGTCGAAGCGACAATGGCCACCAGCATCCCGGAAGGGAGTTCGTTGCCTTTTCAGGGCGTTTGTGGGTCGAATGACCCGTGGTGAAGCGACTGCTTCGAACCGGCTTTTCGTAGGAGGGTCTTCCGCCGCGAGGCCTTTGTACCAGTTCAAGCCTGGCGACCGAAATTGCTCCCACGAACGCCTATGCAGTGCCAGATTCCCGCAAATAGGTGTAGCCTCGACCCTCCCAGGCGCAACCCAGGTGATCACGATGAAACTCGATATCAACGGTCGGGAGCATGAGGTCGATGCGCCTGACGACATGCCCTTGTTGTGGGTGCTGCGCGATGTGATCGGCTTGACCGGGACCAAGTTTGGTTGCGGCATTGCCATGTGTGGTGCCTGCACGGTACATGTCGATGGGACCGCCGTTCGTTCCTGTGTGATGCCCGCCTCTGCGCTGGCAGGCAAGAAGATCACAACAATCGAGAGTCTCGGCACGGACGGATCGCATCCGGTGCAGCGCGCCTGGATCGAACACGATGTCGTGCAGTGCGGCTACTGCCAGTCCGGACAGATCATGTCGGCGGTTGCCTTGCTCAAGATCACGCCAAAACCGAGTGATGCCGAGATCGATGCGGCGATGACCGGCAATATCTGCCGCTGCGGTACTTATCAGCGCATCCGCTCGGCCGTGCATCGCGCCGCTGAACTGAGCGAGGAGAATCATCATGACGCGTGATCCCGGTGATCTTGCGCAGCCGTCGCGGCGGCGCTTCCTCGCGACCTCGGCCTCGCTGGCCGGTGGTCTGGTCATCGCCTGTTTCGTGCCATTCGGCAAGCGCCGCCTGTTTGCCCAGGAGGG
>NZ_DASSYD010000118.1:0-52543 GCF_035703485.1 Dokdonella sp.
AACTCGCCGTTGCGCTTGACGAACTCACGGGTTCCATCGAGCGGATCGACCAGCCAATAGCGCGTCCATTGGCGACGAACATCCCAGGAAATTTCTGCGGACTCCTCGGACAGAATCGGAATATCCGGAGTCAGCTTGCTCAAGCCGTCAACGATGCAGCGATGCGCGGCCAGATCCGCCGCCGTCAGCGGCGATCGATCGTCCTTGTGCTCGACCGCAAACTCGCTTTCGTAGACTTCAAGAATCGCCGCTGCGGCCTTGCGCGCAATCGCGCAGACCTCTGGAATCAGGGCTTCCAGATTCATGGTGTCGGCCGGAAGCGGCCAGCGAGAAATTCGCGAGCGATGAACAGGGCCGCGATCGAGCGACCTTCGCTGACCTCGGGTTCCTGCAGCAGGGTATGCAACTCACTCAGTTTCCATGGCACCACTTCAAGCTCCTCGGGCTCATCGCCTTGCAGACGTTCCGGGTAGAGATCACGCGCCAGCACAACGTGAGCCATCGCGCTCATGTAGGTTGGCGAAGCCGACAACCTGGTCAGGATAAGCAAATCACGTGCGCCGAAACCGATCTCTTCCTTGAGTTCGCGATTTGCGCCCTGCTCCGCGGTTTCGCCGGGATCCAGACGTCCCTTGGGCAGGCCAAGCTCGTAACTGCCGAGACCCGTCGCGTATTCACGGATCAGCAAAACGGTGTCCTCGTCCCGCATGGCAACCATGATCACTGCACCGAGGCCCGACGTACGCAGGCGCTCATGGGTGCGCCGTTCGCCGTTGGAGAATTCAAGATCAACCTGCTCCGCGCGCAGGAAGCGACTTTGTTCGATGGGGCGCGTCGCCAGCACGACGGGGGGTTTCCTTCTCATCCATGAATTGTAACCGCAAGCACGTGCAGGCATCGCCGGACCAGCGCTCAACAGAGCCGTCACGCCGTCATATGCCCGGACCAGGCATGAATACGCTACCCGAGGTTACTGCCGCTCAGACCCCTAACCGGTATGCTTGTGCGCTTGATGAATGCGATAGCCCACCCATGACCGTGTTGCGTCCGCGCCTGCGTGGCCTGGTATCCAAACTTGCACTTTTTTATGTGCTGTTGTCGTTGCCGACACTGATTGTCGTCGAGGCAGTGATCCTGACTTATGAGTTCCAACGCTTCGTCAACGGTGTTGAACAAGGCAGCCTTGAACGCGCGACCGAAAGCGGAGCCGCGGCCTTGCTGGGCAAATGGCCTGATTTGCACAACGGCGGCACGGTTGACGCGACAGCTTTGCAGGTTTGGCTCGATGCCTGGACACTTCGTTTGCAGCAGCCACGCGGCGGCTTGACTCCGGATGAGTCCTACATCCTGCTTGAGCTCAATGACATCCCTCTGGGTGCGGCGATTTTTGATGCCGACAACGAGTTGCTCGCGCGTACCGAAAACAACGCTCGATGGGCCCTGGATCTACCAACACCATCGGAACTTCATGATGCAGACGGCGCCGTGGGAGCGAAGGTCACTTCGCTGGCCTCCAGCGACAAGAGCTTCACCATTCAACGCTTCGTAATCCCGCTGCACGATGCAGGCGGCGCTCGAATGGGATGGTTGTTTGTCGAATTGCGCATTCCGCCACCATGGCGTCACTTGTTGGTTGATTCGAGCTTCGAGTCACCCACCGTTTTCGCGTTCCTGATCGTGTTCGGCCTCGCTTCTTCGCTGTTTCTTGCTGCCTGGGTGACGCGCCGATTGAACCGGATCGAACGCGCAGCCATGGCCTGGAGCCGTGGCGATTTCTCCAACCGTATCGACGACCGTTCAAACGACGAGATTGGCGGATTGTCGACCATGCTTGATGGCATGGCTCTCGACCTCAAGGGTCTGCTGCGGTCGCGCGCGCAGCTGGCGATGCTCGCCGAGCGACAACGCCTGGCCCGCGATCTGCACGATACGGTCAAGCAGAAAGCCTTCGCCCTGAACCTGCAACTGGCCACGGCGCGACGCATGCTCGGTGATACAGCAGGCAGCGAACGACTCGAACTGGCCCAGCGCCTGACCCAGCAGATCCAGCAGGAACTCGCCCAGATTCTCGATGAAATGCGCGCCTCGGACGCCGAACTGCCATTCGCCGAACGCCTGCGCATGCGCGCCAATGACTGGGCGCACAGCAGCGGCGCGAGTCTGGGTTTCGATATCAACGACGTTCCGTCGCTGGCCGCAGGCACCGAAGAATCCCTGCTACGCATCGTCGATGAAGCGCTCTCCAATGTGCTGCGTCACAGTGGCGCCCAGCATGTCGATCTGAGCCTCCGTCGTGCGGCGGAACGCGTCAGCCTCATCATCGACGATAATGGTTCGGGTGCAGCCGACCCGTCGACCAGGGGCATGGGGCTGCGCAACATGCGTGATCGCGCCGAGACCCTGCCCGGCGGCCACTTCGAATTCGACAGCACACCGGGTCGCGGCACGCGCGTCACCGTCAGTTTTCAAACCGAGGTAACGAGATGAGCAAGCCAATCCGCATCGTCATCGCAGACGACCATGACCTCGTTCGTCAGGGTATTCGTGGATTTCTCGAAACCCACGCCGACCTTTCCATCGTTGGTGAAGCCGGCAGTGCCAGCGAAGCCGTCGACCTGTGCAAGGAGCAGAAGCCGGATGTCGCGCTGGTTGATCTGGTCATGCCCGGCGGCGGAATCGAAGCGACGCGAGCCATTCGCGGTGCCAGCCCGAACACCCAGGTGGTCCTGCTGACTTCATTCGAGGATGTGCAGCAGATTGTTTCGGCAATCCAGGCCGGGGCACTTTCCTGCTTGCTCAAGGATGTCGACGCCGATGCATTGGCCGATACCTTGCGCAAGGCGGCCCAGAGTGAAGCGGTGCTGCACCCGCGGATTGCCGCACGTCTGATGGACGCGATGCGTCGCGGCGTCGAGCCGGGCAGCGCCGCACTCGAATCCCTCAGCCAGCGCGAACGCGAAACCCTGACCCTGGTCGCCGAAGGACTCAGCAATCAGATGATTGCCGAGCGCCTGGGCATCGGCGAGAAAACGGTCAAGACCCACGTCAGCAACGTGCTTGGCAAGCTCAACGTCAGCGACCGCACCCAGGCCGCTGTCTACGCCTGGCGAAGCGGCATGAAGCAGCGCGAGCCGCAGTAACGCAACGCTGATCAAACAGCGCCAAGCGGGGCGTTTCGCTGATTGCCTGGCAGCCTGTCGGTAGTGGCACATCGCTCACGTGCAATGCGGGCAATTTCGCGAACCGCCGGATGCGGCGAAACCGCAAGATCCTTGGCGATATGAATGAGAAAGGATGGGCTTCCCGCGTCGACCGCACGCTGCAACCAGGTCACAGCTTCGCTGACCCTGCCCTGCTCGATCAGAATCTGCGCATGACTGGCCTGACCGCGAAAGTCACCGGCTTCGGCGGATTTCCGATACCAGCTGCTGGCCGCGATCGGATCCTGCGCCACCTCCCAGCCTTCTTCCAGATAGCGACCGACAAGGTTCATCGACTTGGCGTGACCGAGATCGGCCGCCTTGCGGTACCAGCTCAGCGCTTCGCTGCGCGATTCAGTGACACCGCGCCCGGTCGCGAGCAGATTGGCGTAGTTGTACATGCCCCAATCGTGACCAGCCTGCGCTGACTTTCGATACCAGACTGCGGCAAGCACCGCATCGGCGACGGTTCCAGTACCGAGTTCATGGCAGCGTCCGACCATGTTCATCGCCTCCGGCATGCCGGAGTTGGCCGCCAATCGATACCAGTGCAGGCCTTCACTTGCATCGAGCGCGACACCACGACCCTCGCAATGCATTTGCCCGAGCAGGAATTGCGCAGCGATTTCGCCGGTCAGCGCAGCCGCACGGATTGCCTCGATGGCCGCGTCGGGATCCTCGCGCAATGCGGCGATGAGATGATCCTGATCCAGCCCGGTAGAGGCCGAAGTCGATGCCTCAGACATCCGACCAGGCACGCAGAAGATTGTGATAGACGCCGGTCAGGGAGACCAGTTCAGGTGCGTCGGGGACACGTGCGGTCAGCGACTGGATAGCGACATCCAGCTCAAACAATTGGCGCCGCTGCGCATCGCTGCGAACCAGGCTCTGCAACCAGAAGAAAGAGGCCACTCGCGCGCCGTGCGTCACCGGCGTGACCTTGTGCAGGCTCGAACCCGGATACAGGATCAGATGTCCGGCCGGCAACTTGACGCGATGCGATCCATAGGTGTCCTCGATGACCAGTTCGCCGCCGTCGTATTCATCGGGTTCGGCAAAAAACAGCGTCGCCGAAAGATCGGTTCGCACCGGCAGCGCCGGTTGCTGGCGGCGGTCATAGCGGATCGCGTTGTCGATATGCATGCCGAAGTGTTCGCCACCCGTGTAGCGATTGAACAGCGGCGGATAAATCGTGTGCGGCAAGGCTGCGGCAAAGAACGTCGTGTTGCGCGACAGGGCATCAAGGATCAGTGCACCGAGTTCGATGGCCAGCGGATCATTCTCAGCCAGCTGACCATTGTTCTTGACCTGGGCAGATTGATAGCCCGCCGTGCGTTTTCCATCTTTCCATTCAGCATGGGCGAGGCGCTCGCGACAATGGGCAAGCTCATTCGCATCAAGTACATCCGCAACATGAACCAGCACGCAGGCACCTCCCGATTTTGCAAGCAGGTGGCGAGAACCTTCGCCACCTGCTTTTGCAATGACTCAGAACTTCAGATTGGCCGTCAGCAGCACCGAGCGTCCGGCAGCAGGCGAGACGAAGTGAACCGGATAGGCCTTGGTGTAGTAGGTCTTGTCGGTCAGGTTTTGCAGGTTGAGCTGGAAGCCGAGCTTTTCCGTGGCCTGCCAGTTGGCCATCGCATCGAAGCGCCAATACGAAGGCATGCCGAATTCGGTCAGCAGGCCATCGGCGGCATTGACCCGGTAGCTGCCGGCCACATCATCGGCATAGAACGCACCACCACCGAAACTCAGACGTCGCGAGAGCTGGTAACTGCTCCACAGGCTGAAGCTGTTTTCCGGGATGTTGGCCAGCGGCGTGCCGTTGATCGGATTCGGCTCACCACCGACGAAACCGCCATCAACCAGTTTGCCCTTCATGTAGGCATAACCGGCGAAAACGCTCCAGGCCTCGGTGATGTTGCCGGTCGCTGAAAGTTCGATTCCGCGAACGCGTGATTTGCCGATGTTCTGATAACTGCCATCGACATCAAGCTGGCGTGCATTGGTCTTTTCCGTGTTGAACAGATCGGCGCTGACGGCGAGGCGATCGCCGAACAAATTCCATTTGACACCCAACTCGATATTCTTCGTCCTTTCCGGATCGAGATCGTTGATGCTGATCGGATTGGTGTCACTGCCCTCGCTGAGGAAGCTGCCTGGTGGAGTTGCCGAGTTGGCCAGCGACAGGTACACGCTGCCTGCCTCGACCGGCTTCCAGACCAGACCGATCTGGCCGGTGACTTCGTTGCTGGTACTGCGATGTTCTTCGGTAACTTTCGGACCACTGTAGCCACGCGGACAAACCGATCCAGGCAGGTCAGGGCAATAAGTGACCGGAGCCTTGGTCGAGAAGCGGTCGAAACGCAGACCGAGGTTCAACAACCAGTTCTCGCTGAAATGCATGGTATCGAGCAGGTACAGCGCCTGGGTGTCAGCGGTCGTGCGGGTCGGGTCGTTGGCACGCACGATCGGCGCCGGAACAAAGCTGTCCGTCGCCGAATCATAGGTGCCTGACTGCCACGGATCGTTCGGATTCGGGTTGCTCAGGCTGGTGCAGTTGAAGAACGAGGGCGCACCGACGCCGAGGGTTTCGCAGGCGGTCGATGCATTGATGTAGGGCACGATGTAGCGGTCCTTGAACGCTTTCTCGTTGGCCAGCTCAAGTCCGACGTTGAAGACGTTTCGGGTAGCGCCGAGCTTGAATTCTCCCGAGAGATCGGTCTGGTTGATCGCCGATACGGTGTTACCCGCACGCGTATTCACGCGCCGCCAGACTTCTCCATTGATCACATTGCCCTGGCTGTCATCGGGCATGCTGACGATGTAGTCCTGCTGCGAGCGACCGTAGCGTGTGGTATTGCGCAGACTCATTCCGTTGCCGAATTCGTGACGGATCTGCAGTGTGCCGATATCGACATTGGCGTCGCGGAAATCACGGTTGACCAGGCCATAGAAGTTGCTGCTGTCGCCGCCATCATCCGGACGCACGACGCGCACCCCGGCCGGAATGCTTCTGAAGCTGTAGCGATAAGGAATGCCGGCCTCAGGCAACTCATCGGTTTGCAGATGGTAGAAGCCGAGGGTCGCTGAGGTCGTACTGTTGAGGCCAAAGGTGACCGATGGCGCAAAACCGAATCGACGACCGTTAACCGCGTCGCGCCCGGCAACACCGGCGTCCTGACCCATGACATTGACGCGCAGCGCAGCGTTGTCACCAATGAGCACGTTGGTGTCGAGAGTGGCACGCCGATACTCGGCATTGCCCAGCCCAAGCGCGATCTGGGTGAAGGCCTCGGCAACCGGTGCCTTGGTCACCAGATTGATGCTGCCGCCGCCATTGGAGCGGCCGCTGTAGACCGAATCCGGGCCCTTGACCACTTCGATTTGCTGGATGTTGAAGGTCTCGCGCGTTTGCGAACCGGCATCGCGAACGCCATCGACAAAAATCGACCCCTGCGAATCGAATCCACGCAGATAGGGCCGGTCGCCTTGCGGATTGCCGCCCTCACCAGCACCAAAGGTGATGCCCGGGATCAGACGCAAGGCATCGACCAGATCAGTCGCACCGACATCACCAATCAAGGCCTCCGGCAGAATCGCCACCGAGCGCGGCGTATCCAGCAGCGGAGCGGTGAACTTGCTCGATGCCGGCTCGCTGATTACATAGCCATCAACCTGGATGCTGTCGAGTTCGCGCGCGTTGTCGGCATCCGGAAGATCCGGCGGTGTATTGGCGTCGGCAAAGGCCGGCGCGGTCGCCGAAACGAAAATACTGCCGAGTGCGGTTGCCAGGAGTCGGCGTGGCGAAGCCTGGGACGTGGAGATATACGGTGAGGAAGACATCAATGTTCCTTGAGTGGATTTCAATCAGAAGCGGCGAATGCGTCTGGCTGTCACCAACGACAAAGCGGACCAGGGCGTTCCAGGTCTGCTCGGGCGCGACCAGGTCGCGAAGCCGGGAAACCGGAATGTGGCCAGCGCTTTTGAGGGCTTGAGTGTGGCTGCGCAGGATGCGAATTAAACACTAGATGCGAATCATTCGCAACCGTATTAAGCGCTCAATCTGCTATCGCATCAAGTCGTCTTCAGTCCATCAGGGATTGAACAGTGCCAGGGCTTCGGCATGCAGGGCCGGCGTGCCGGCGAGTGCGTCGCGGATGTCGAGGTCGATGGTTCCGCCTTTGAGCGGAGTAAAAATGCCGCCTGCTTCGCGAACGATGACGGCGAGTGCGGCGATATCAAGAATATTGAGATCGGACTCGATGACCAGATCAATCGAACCCCGGGCCAGCAGGTGATAGTGCAGGAAATCGCCATAGCCGCGGATGCGGCCGACTCGCTGGACGAGTGAGCCGAGCGCCTGCCAACGGTCTGGATCAGTCGCCATCGACTTCAGATTGCCGGTAGAAACAGCGGCCATCGGACCAAAATCGATGGCGTCCGAGACACGCATTCTCTGTCCGTCACTGGCATTCGTCCCGATGAAGGCACCACCACCGCGAACGGCCCAGGCACGCTCGCCGTATTCACCAGCCGCCGACACGCCAAGCACCAGGTCACCCTGATGCATCAGGGCAATCTGGGTCGAAAACATGGGATAGCCACGGACGAAGGCCTTGGTCCCGTCAATTGGATCGATCAGCCATAGAAAATCGCTTTCACCTTCACGACCGTGTTCTTCGCCAAGAAACGCGTGATCCGGAAAGCGCGCGCGCAACACATCCTTGATTGCCAACTCGGCTTCACGATCGGCCTCGGTGACCGGCGTTGCATCCGCCTTGGCATCAACCGAGAAGTCGTGGCTGGAATAGCGCGCATGGATACCCAGCGCTGCCGCGTCTGCGGCTCGATGCGCGACTGCCAGTGCCTCGGCCAGAAATGAAGAGCTCAGCGTCATGCTCAGAACAGTTTGAACAACTGACCGGTGATGACCAGATGCGACGAGCCATCGGGTTGTGGCTGACCGACATAGCGCAAGGCATCCTGCACGCGCGGGTCATCATTGCGCGCGGCGAGGAAAGCTTCGACTTCGAATCCGGCGGCGGTCATCCTGAACTGACCGTTGACCTCAAGATTGCCCTTGCCGTCGTCAGCCACCGTTCCGGCAATGCTGCCATCGGGCTTCGAGGCGAAATCGGCGAGGATGTCGGAAAAGCGCGCTTCTGCAGTACCCGTGACACCCGCTTCGCTCCAGCGTGCGGTTCCGTTGGCGTCACTGATCAGGCCCTCGTACAGACTGACCTTGGCAAAGGTTCCGGTAATCGTGCCGAGCAATTTCAGCGAAGGAACATCAAGAACCGGCGACATCAATGAAGCCGGCACCCGAAAGCGCACATCATGAGCCGTGATGCGACCATCGGCGTCGCGCTCGACCAGCCCGGAGGTGACAATGTCGGCGCCGCGGATGCGCAGATCGGCATGCACGCGACGTGCAAACAGCGGCAGCTTCTCGACTTGCCAATCCAGCTCGCCAAGATCACGACCGAATACGCTGACACCGTCGGCATGACCCGACCACACGGTACCGCGCACACCGACCAGTGAGATTGGCCCCAGGCGTGTCGCGACATAGCGATAGGCAACATCAGCCGGCAGGGTCCAGGCAACCGCACCCGCAATGACGACGATCAGGATCAACAGGGCGAACAGCCACTTGAATAGTTTCATTTTTCCAGGATTTCAGGGAAGGACGGGGTTTGGTTTGCACATCGCGGCGATCAGGGTATGTCCTCAAGCGTTACCCGCGCGTTCACGAGACCTGTCGCATCGACCCGGTCGGCGGAGAAATCCGTGATTTGAACGCCGTAGTCGCGGGCCAGGCTCTCGATCCAGGCCATCAGGGTATCGAACGAGGCAAACTCGAAACTGGCACGTACGCTGTTGGGCCCAACCGGTTCGAGGCGCTTCAGCACACCTTCCAAACCGGCGCCGCGGGCGCTGACATCGGCCAGCGCGAGCAGCGATTTGCCTTGTCGGTCCGCACGCGAGCGCACTCCGGCATTGCGCAGATGATCCACCTCGGCTTCCGCCACGCGGACGAAGGCGAGATCACGTCGCGCATTGTCGAGCTGGCTGGCGAGTCGTTCCCTTTCAGCCGCCAACGGGTGCCAGATGAACGACCAGACCAGAAAAATCGCGACGACGATCGCACCGATGATGAGCACGCGACGATCTCGCAGCGTCTGTTGATTCCACCATGTCGCGATCATGGTGCGTCCCCACGGATGCGTATGCGGCCATCGACGCCGGTATCCGCCGGAACCGAAGCCGTGACCTCGGCGCTCAGGCCGGGAATGGCGGAAAACTGCTCGCGCATGCTGTCGAGCGTGGCCACATCGGGCGCGCGCAAGCCCACTTCGAGGATGCCATTGCGAAACTCAAGGCCGCGCATCTGCGTTCGCGTGGTACGTCCGAGCACCGGCGCGATCTGACCGAGCAGACGCAGGAAACCACTGGATTCACTGCCACCACGCAAACGTTCGAGACGATCACGCATGACGCTCTGCGGAGCCCGTGATCGCTCGGCGGCGCCAAGATCGGGGAACGTCTTGAGCAGGCTCTCCGTCATCGCCGCGTCGACGTTTGCGACTTCTTGTCCAAGCTGACGCACTTCGAGACCGCGATGGACGAATGCCAGGATCACGAACGCAGCCGCAGCGATCGCAACGCGTCGCCACCAGCGTGTGCCACGCGCCTGACGGTGGTCGCTGGCAAATTCTCCACTGAGCAGGTTGACGGCCGACCGGCCCAGGTCGCGCGCCAGAAATGCAAGCGGATCGCGCAAGCCCGCTTGATACGAGGCAAAGTGCTGCCCGATTGCGGCATCGCTTTCGTCATCGAAATCGTGCGCTTCGATCGCCCGATCAATACCGCTTGCACGGACCTGCGTCAGCCAGTCCGAAAGTTGTGCGCTCGAACACGTCAGCGCTGACCAGCGATCGAGACGAATCAGAACCTGTCCCTGGTCAATCATTGCACTCGCCGACTCCGCGGAAAACGGCAACACCAGCGATTCCGGGATCAACACATCAGCGCGCACGCCGAGTGCTGCAAGCGTTGCAATCCATCGCTGCATGCGCGTGCGCGCAACCACGGCCACACCAACGCGGCCATCGTTGTCCGCATGGATCGCGAAATGCTGGTCCTCGACCGCACCAAGCAATTGATCCTCGACCGCGAACGGCACCGCCTGCTGCAGTTGCGCTGAACTGCGCGCATTGACCCGTGTCTCGATCAACAAGACATCCTCGGCAGGCACGAGCACCACGATCTCGTCAGCGGCGGCGATGACTGCAGCAGATGGCGGGGTCGACTGGCTCGACGAGAGCACGCGGCCGTCCACCGATTGGCGTAACCAGGCAAGCTGGTCGCTACGATCGAGGCGCAGAATGAGGCGATCGGACATTCGTTGAGCTCCTGGACAACCGGTCGATTGTACGAGAACTGCAGCGGATGCCGGAAATCCGCCTTGTCGACGCCAGCAAACCCGTGCAATCAGAGAGTTGGATGAATGGCCCGGTCCGATTCATTCATGGAAGCGCGATGATCCCGATGGACAGCGGATGCGCTCGGATTTTCACGATGGAGGTGATGCCATGAATTATCGCCAGGTGCCTGAGATGTCGAATGGAATCATCGAATGCGCGAGGGCGCGCGCTATTCACCAGTCATCCGGACCGGGCATGCATAAACGCTTGGTTCTACTGAGCCCGTGATAAAGTTGCGTCTCTTTTTCGCTGCGGCCACGCGCCGTCCTACTGCCTATGTGCGCTTCACGTTCAACCTTGCCCAATCGCTTCACATTTGCGACCCATTGCCTCCTGCTCCTTGCATTCGTTTTCGCCGCACCGGCAATGGCTGCCAGTGGCAGCAAATCCTCGACCGGGAAGTTCGTGCCGAAGTCGCAAATCATCTGGCGTGGTGACATCGTTTCGGCACGCGGATTCATCAACGACCTGGTCGATGCCTATCGCAAAGAGGAGCAAGGCCTGTTGACCGTGCAACCCTTCAGCACGATCTCGGGAATCGATGCGGTGATCGACGGCAAGGCGGATATTGCCGGCAGTGCCCGCGCCATGAACGAGGAGCGCGAAGTCGAGCAACAACTGGTCTTCCAGCCGGTCGCTCTTGATGCCATCGTTGTCGTAACCCATCCGCGAAATCCGGTCAGCAACATCAGCCTCGCCCAGTTGCGCCAGATATATCTTGGCCGGATCAAGAACTGGCAGGAACTCGGCGGCACGAATGCGCCGATCAACCTCTACTCGATTGCTGCACCACTCGATGGCGTCGAGTTCAGTTTTCGCAACCTGCTCTACAAGCGCGGTGAGCAGCGCGTGGCCGCGCCCCGCCTGTACCTGAATACGAGCAAGCTGGAAGAAGCCATTGCGATTGATCCAAACGGCCTCGGCCTGACGACCCTGTCGAGCGCCTTTGCCAACCGCGGCATGAAGATGCTCAACGTCGAGGGCATGACGGCGAGCACGCAAAGCATCGCCGATGGCAGCTACCCGCTGTTCATCACGCTGTATGTCGTGCAGCGCGCAGATTCGCCCAATCGTCCCGCGATCGATGATTTCGTGCGCTTTCTCGGATCAGCTACGGCACTGCAAGCGATGCGCCAGCACCAACTCGTCCCTTATGCAGAAGCCGGCGATGTCTACACACGCGACAGCGAACGCCTGGCCTTCATTGATTCGGCCATCGTTTCGGTAACCCCGGCCGATGTCTCCGCGATGCCTCGCAAGCGCCAACCCAGGCCGATCGCAGCGCCACGCGCCACCTTGCAGGAACGCATCGCGATTGCTCCGGGCGCTGAATCCACCGAGGAAGCGCGCAAGAATCTTGGTCGTGCCGAAAAAGCCAAGGCGGCCAGGGAAGCCGCCGCAGATTCCGATCCGAATCCACTCTGAATTCCGCCGATGCCATGGAGATCCATGCCGTTTCGCTTGACCTTGATGACACGCTCTGGCCGATTGATCCGGTCATCAAGCGTGTCGAACAGAAGGTTGACGGCTGGCTGCGCAAGCATTGCCCGGAAGTGGCTGCGGCATGGCCGATCGAGTCACTGCGCACGCTTCGCAATCAGGTTGCCAGCGAGCATCCCGAGCTCGCGCATGATTTTGGTGCGCAACGCCGCCTGACTTTGCAGCGCGCCTTCGCTTCGTTCGATCTCGGCGAGGACTGGGTTGAGCGCACCTACGAAGTCTATGAGCGCGTGCGCAATGAGGTCGAATGCTACGCGGACACGACGCCTGCGCTGGCCCGCATGGCGGCTCGTTTTCCGCTGATCGGCATCACCAATGGCACTGCGCAACTGGAGCGAATCGGGCTGCACGAACACTTCCGGTTCAGCGTCAGCGCCATTGATGTCGGCGTCGCCAAACCTGACAGCGTGATTTTCCATCACGCCTGCGAGCGACTTGGTATCCTGCCGGAAAATGTCCTGCATGTCGGTGACGACCCACTGGCCGATGTGGCCGGAGCGCGCAATGCCGGCATGCGCACGGCCTGGCTCAATCGCAGGGGCGACTCATGGCTACACGAGACAAAACCTGACCTGCAAATGACCGATCTCGGCGCGCTCGCAGATTGGCTCGATTCCGAAACCTGACGAGAACACTCATGGACGCCTGGATCAACGCAGCGCAAGCCGCATCAATCACCCCGCTTGTCGCCACCGACGAGAAAAACTTCGAGGCACTGATGGCGCGCTTGGGCAAAGGTGTTGCAAAGCTATGCAATGCCAATGACTTTCACGGCGAAAATGGCCGTTTTCTCGGCATCCCCGGCACCGACGGAGAGCCGTCGATCATGCTTGTCGGCTGCAATGCGAGCAGCGGCTTGTTTGCGCTGGCGTCATTGCCACGCCGCCTGCCAGCTGCTGACTATGCGCTGGATTCGCGCGGGATTGCTCTGGATCCCGCCGATGCGGCACTCGGCTGGGCCCTCGGCGCCTACCACTTTTCCCGCTATCGCAAGCCAACCCGTCAAGCCGCGCGGCTGGTCATCGACGATGCGTTGCGTGCCCGCGTCACCAGCCTCGCCGAGGCTGCGACCGTCGTTCGCGACCTGATCAATACACCAACCCAGGATATGGGACCGGCCGATCTCGCCGGCGCCGTCCGCGCACTCGCCGAGCGTCATGCCGGCGACTATCGCGAATGGATCGGGGATGAGTTGCTGCGTGACAATTTTCCAACCATCCATGCCGTCGGTCGTGCCGCCACTGCATCACGAGCACCACGTCTGGCCATGCTGTCACACGGCGCGCAGGACGCGCCGCACGTGGTCCTGGTTGGCAAGGGCGTGTGTTTCGATACTGGCGGACTGGATCTGAAAAATGCCGACGGCATGCGCTGGATGAAAAAAGACATGGGTGGCGCAGCCCATGCGATCGGTCTGGCCGGCCTGATCCTTGATTCGAAGCTGCCGATCCGACTCACCTTGCTCATTCCGGCGGTCGAAAATTCCGTTTCTGGAGATTCATTCCGACCCGGCGATGTCATCCAGACACGCGGCAATCTCAGTGTTGAAATTGACAACACCGATGCCGAAGGTCGTCTTGTTCTTTGCGATGCGCTGGCCTACGCCGGCGAAATGAAACCCGATCTGATTCTCGACTTTGCCACCTTGACCGGTGCCGCGCGGGTTGCTCTAGGAGCCGATTTGCCGGCTCTGTTCTGCAATCGCGACGAGATTGCCACGGCGTTGCTCGATGCGGGAACCCAAACCCAGGACCCGCTCTGGCGCATGCCGTTGTGGCGACCCTACCTGACCATGCTCGATTCCTACATTGCCGACCTGGCCAACTCCGGTCCGTCCCGCCAGGGTGGCGCGATCAGTGCGGCATTGTTCCTCGAACGCTTCGTACCCGAGCAGACCCCGTGGTGCCATCTGGACGTCTATTCCTGGAACGACTCCGAACGCCCGGGGCGACCGAAGGGCGGCGAAGCGCAGGGCTTGCGAGCGTATCTGGCGTTCCTCAAGCAGCGCTTTGGAGGAGCCGGAGTGGGGAGTGGGGAGTAGGGGGTCGGTTGGAAGCTTCGCCATCTGGTTTTCGCAGGAACTCCCTTCAGCGACGATGTTCTTTCTCGATATGCAGAAAGGCATCGCCCCTGAAGGGAACTCCTGCAGAGGAATGCACAAGAGAGTTCTCAATGAGTCCGGCAACGAATCTGATCGACACCGGTGGCGGGCAATTTCGCTTCGTGGCGAAGTCGGCTTTTCCGACTCCGCACTCCCAATTCCCGACTCCCCGCCTCTGATCAATCCACGTTTCCGGCTGCCTCGTGCGGAAGCACGCGGGCGGCCAGCTTGGTGTCGTCGCGGATCAGATCGACCTCGTCGGAGAGAATTTGTGCGGCTTCATTGAGGACGATATCGCGCTTGGCCTTGCGCTGTTCCTCGCGCTCAAGATCCTTGGCAATGCTGCGCTCGTCAGCTTGCAAGCCGTCATCCTGCAGGGTCAGCCCGGCGTTAGAGTCGTCTTCGCCTTCGGTGCTGACAACCGTATGCCCACCTTCGACTTCAACCTCGGTTCGATCACTCTTTGGCATACCGGCACTCTTGAGCGCATCTTCCACTGACTTCGCCGCCGGATCCTTGTCCGGGAATGCGCCGCCGGCAAGGGCCTCGCGAGCCTTGCGCCGGGCCTCCTGATCATCGCGCTCCTTGGTCCGCACCTGCTCATTGAGCGAGAGCGTCTTCTCCGCACGGATGCGCTTGGCATCGGTGATTTCAGCCACGAAATTCTTCCACTCCACATCCTCGCTGGCGCGCACGGCATGCCGCGCCTGCAGCATCGGAATCAGCGGCTTCAGATCGGCGACAGGCTTGTAATCAGCCTTGCTGATCGAGGTCCACGGCAAGGCATTCTTGTAGCTCGATTCACCAAACTCATCGCTGGCCACGGTCATCGGGAAGCTGATTTCCGGAGTCACGCCACGCAGCTGAGTCGAACCTCCATCAATACGGAAAAACTGCTGTACGGTCATCTTCAGATCACCGTAGGTGGGCGTCTCGTTGCGCGCCATGTCATCCATGTTGAGCAGGTTCTGCACCGTGCCCTTGCCGAACGTCGGTTCACCAATGATTACGCCACGCCCGTAATCCTGGATTGCCGCGGCGAAAATCTCCGAGGCCGAGGCCGAAGCCCGGTTGACGAGCACACCGAGTGGTCCGTTCCAGGCGGTGCCGGCACGTGTATCCGATTTTTCCTCGACGCGACCGCTGGCGTCGCGGATCTGCACGACCGGTCCCTTGTCAATGAACAAGCCGGTCAAATTGGTTGCTTCATCCAGTGATCCGCCGCCGTTGTTGCGCAAATCGACGATGACACCGTCCACTTTTTCCGCACGCAGTTCGCCAAGCAGTTTCTCGACATCTCGCGTTGCACTCTTGTAGTCGGCATCACCACTGCGGCGTGCGGCGAAATCCTGATAGAAACTCGGCAGTGTGATGACGCCGATACGTCGTGTGACGTCACCATTCTTGACGTCGATGATCGACTTCTTGGCCGCCTGCTCTTCCAGCTTGACCTTGTTGCGGGTGATCGTGAGCACTTCGTGCTTGCCATCCGGTCCGGCCGCATCGGGCAGAATCTCAAGGCGCACCACGGTTCCCTTGGGGCCGCGGATCTTGTCGACGACATCATCAAGCCGCCAGCCGATCACATCGAGGATCGGCCCGGAAACGCCCTGGCCGACGCCGACGATGCGATCACCCGGATTAAGCTTGCCGGACAGCGCCGCCGGACCGCCAGGAACGATCTCGCGGATAGCCGTGTACTCGTCGAGACGCTGCAGCACGGCACCAATTCCTTCGAGCGACAGGCTCATGGCCAGATCGAAGTTCTCCGACGCGCGCGGACTCAGATAGTTGGTGTGCGGTTCAATCGAGGTCGCGTAGGCATTCATGAAGGTCTGGAAGACATCCTCGCTATTGAGCTGGCGGATGCGATTCAGATAGTTCGAGTAGCGCTTATCGAGGGTCTCTCGGATTTCCTTGCTCGGCTTGCCGGCAAGCTTGAGACGCAGCCAGTCGTTTTTGACGCGCTTGCGCCAGAGGTCATCCAGCTCGGCGGAATTCTTCGCCCAGGGGGCATTCTCGCGGTCGTACTCGTAGGACTCGTCCTTGCTGAAGTCAAACGGCTTGGCGAGTAGCGTGCGCGAGTAGTCCAGCCGCTCGGCCACGCGCTGCTGGTACAGGTTGAAAATGGCGAACGGCGCAGACAGATCGCGCTCGAATATGGCGTCATCGAGTTTGTCGCGAACCGGTTCGAACTTGTCGATATCGGCCTGGGTGAAAAACAGATGGTCGCCATCCAGGCTATCGAGATAGCTCTTGAAGATCTTCTCCGACATCGCATCATCGAGCGGCATCGGCTTGTAGTGGAATCGCGACAGAAAGCGCATCGCCCAGATCGCGGCTTCGGTCTGGTCGGCGGTCGGCTTGAGTACAAGCGGCGCAGTGGTATCGGCGGCTGGCTTGGCAACAGCAAGGGTACACACGGCCAGCAGCACGAGGATCAGGGGAATACGACGCATGAAGCTCTCCATCAATACTTGGGTAACGCGTGGTGTGATGTTCAGGCTGTCTCGGCGAAGCCGGCTGCATGAGCCATTTCGTCCGCGTGGTACGAGGAGCGCACCATCGGACCCGAAGCCACATGACTGAAACCGAGCGTTTTGCCGTAATCGGCCAGCGCGTTGAACTCATCCGGTGACCAGTAGCGCAACACCGGATGGTGGTGTGCGGTGGGCTGCAGATACTGGCCAATCGTGACCATATCGACCGCATGTTCGCGCAAATCGTTCAATGTGCGCCGGACCTGGTCAAGCGTTTCACCAAGACCGAGCATGATGCCGGATTTGGTCGGGATCTCGGGATGTTGCTGTTTGAAACGCCTGAGGAGCTGCAGGGACCAGGCATAGTCAGCACCGGGACGGACTTCTCGATACAGATCCGGCACCGTCTCGATATTGTGGTTGAACACGTCTGGCGGATACTCGGCAAGCAGCTCCAGGGCACGATCCATGCGCCCCTTGCCGCGGAAATCCGGGGTCAGGATTTCGATCTGGATGTTCGGATTCTCGAAACGGACGGCACGAATACAGGCCGCGAAATGACCGGCGCCGCCATCGCGCAGGTCGTCTCGATCAACCGAGGTGATGACCACATAGCGCAGGCGCATGTCGCGAATGGTGCCGGCGAGCTTGGCCGGTTCCAGCGGATCAGGCGCTTTCGGCCGGCCATGGGCGACATCACAGAACGAGCAGCGCCGGGTGCAGACCTCACCAAGAATCATGAAGGTCGCCGTGCCCTTGCTGAAACATTCGTGGATGTTCGGGCACGAAGCCTCTTCACAGACCGTGACCAGACTGTTTTCGCGCAATTTGGATTTTAGCTGGGCGACTGCATTGCCAGGTGGTATGCGTACGCGAATCCAGGCTGGCTTGCGCAGAGTCGGTGAATCGGCGAAACCCGCCCGATTACGCGCAATCTTGGCACTGCCTTGTTGCTTTTCGCCGACGACAGTCAGCGCGATGGTCTTGATCGGTTCGTTCATTGGGCAAGCGTGGCCGCCGCGTCGGCAGCAAAAGTCGGAAGTTCCGCGGCACCGGGCTGCGGCGTGAAATCGAACTGCCGTGACAGTTCCTCTACAAGAACATCTTCGACCGCGACGAGCGATCCCGGACCGCCCAAGTCTAGCATCTGGGTCACTTGCAAACCCTGATAACCACACGGATTGATGCGCCGGAATGGCTCCAGATCCAGGTTCACGTTGAGCGCCAGACCGTGAAACGAGCTGCCACGCCGGATGCGCAGGCCGAGTGCGCCGATCTTGGCATCGGCAACGTAGACTCCCGGCGCTCCGACCCGGCGTACTGCAACAATATTCCAGTGCTCCAGCGTGTCGATGATGGCTTGTTCGATGCGATCGACCAGTTCGCGAACGCCGATACCGAGTCGACGCAGGCTGATCAGCGGATAGCCGACAATCTGGCCTGGCCCGTGGTAGGTCACCTGGCCGCCGCGCTCGACGTGCAGCACCGGAATATCTCCGGCTGCCAGGACATGTTCCGGTTTGCCAGCCTGGCCGAGGGTGAATACGGGCTCGTGTTCAAGCAGCCAGAACTCGTCCGTTGTCTTCTCATCGCGAACATTGGTGAATGCGCGCATTGCATCAAGGACCGGCTGGTAGGGCTGGCGACCAAGGCGACGGACGATCAGTGGCTGGGACATATCAAGAAAATTCGGACAGTGAAATCGATGATCAAGCCCGGAGAAGGCACCGGATTCAGATCGTCCAGCGAATCGCCTCGTCGGCACGCAAAGCCGCATGTGCCTTGTCGTAGGTTTCGCGATCCGGGCAGGTGAAGGTGACTGCGACCGACAAATAGTTGCCTTCACGCGAGGGCTTCGAGCGCAGGCTGCCAGTGATCACGCTGAGTCCAAGGCCCTCGATGATTTGCATGACACGGGATTCCAGATCGGCATCGGCGCGGCCGAGCGCGGTGATCTCGAACGCCCCGGGGAACTGGAATCCCTGGCTGGAGCTTTGCGGTTCGATGTCATTGATGTTCTTCATGTTCAGCCGTCGCTTGCGCGTGCCGCGCCGGCGTCAGGCTTGTCCTCGCTTTCGAACCACAGCATCACGCTATCGAGCATGCGCTTGAAAAACCCGCCTTCGGCGGCATCGGCGAGCACCACAATCGGGCGCTCAAGCAAGGTCTTGCCATCGAGCTGGACTTTCAGGCTGCCGACTTTCTGACCCTTTTCAAGCGGCGCAATCAGGTGCGCAGGCAGATCCATGCTGGCTTTGAGATCGTCGTAGCGACCGCGCGGCAGGGTAACAACGACATCCTCGGCAACGCCAAGCGCAACCGTGGCCGCTTCGCCTTTCCACAATGCCGGCGTCGCCAAAGGCTTGCTGACTTCGTAGAGTTTGTGCGTCTCGAAAAAGCGGAACCCATAGTTGAGCAGCTCCTGATTGTCATCGGCACGCTGCTTTTCACTGCCGGCCCCCATGACCACCGCGATCAGGCGCTGATCGCCACGCTCGGCCGAGGTCGCCAGACAATATCCTGCGGCACTGGTGTGACCGGTCTTGATGCCATCAACCGAGGAATCGCGCCAGAGCAAGGTGTTGCGGTTGTGCTGCTTGATTCCATTCCATTCGAATTCCTTGATCTTGTAGATCGCGTACTCGGCTGGATAGTCGTGGATCAGGGCACGAGAAAGCAGAGCGACATCGCGTGCCGTCGTGTAGTGATTCTGGTTGGGCAGACCGCTGGCATCAACGTAGTGAGTGCCGGTCATGCCGAGTTGGGCGGCGTACTGATTCATCAGATTCGCAAACAGCTCTTCCGAACCCGCCGTGTGCTCGGCCAGCGCGATGGCTGCGTCGTTGCCTGACTGGATAATCATGCCGTAGAGCAATTGCTTGAGTGGCACCTGACTGTTCAGTTCCAGGAAGCTGGTCGAGCCATCGGTTCCGGCGCCGCCAGAACGCCAGGCGTTCTCGCTGATCGTGACCGGATCATCCATGTGGATCTTGCCGTGCGCGAGCTCGGCCGAAACCACGTAGGAGGTCATGATCTTGGTGATCGAGGCCGGTTCCACGCGCTCGTCAGCATTGCCTTCGAGCAGAACCTGACCGGTGGCGTAGTCCATCAGCACCCAGCTCTTGGCATCCAGGGTAGGCGGTGGTGGTGTCGGCGTGGCAATCGTGGGCGAGGCCGGCTGTGGCATCGGCCGTGGCGTGGCCGGGCTCTGCGCATTGGCCTGGGTGAGAAGGGCTGCGCAGGCAGCGATCAGGGAGGCGACCAGCAACTTGTTCGGCAAAACAGACTCCTGAAGCAGTAGAGGTATGGCGCAGGGCACCCGCAAGGACGCTATTGTCACCCGTTCAATCTTCGATCGCCACGCGCGGCATTCCAAAACCGAGCTTTTCAATGCGCGAAACCAGCGCGTCGGCTTCGGCAACGCTGGCCAGAGGCCCGATGCGAACCCGATGAATCTCGCGTTTGTTGATCCGCGTGGTGACGATATTGGCGCGGCTGAGACCGGCTTGTTCAATGCGTGCGAGGAAACGTTGCGCATTGTCGCGATCAGCAAAAGCGCCGAGTTGAACATAGATCCTTGAAGGAATATCCGACGCTGAGACAGCATTCGATGGCGCCGGTTCCAGTTCGCCGGCATTCAAAGCCCGTACCTCGACCATGGCCGTGCCCTTGGGCCAGACCCCGATACGTACCGCTGCGGCATAGGAAAGATCGATCAGGCGATTCTCATGGAAAGGACCTCGATCATTGACCCGCACGACAACGCTCTTGCCATTGGCCAGATTGGTTACGCGCACATAGCTCGGCAAAGGCAGGGACTTGTGTGCCGCGCTGAACTTGTACATGTCGTACGGCTCAAGGCTTGATGTCATGTAGCCGTGGAACTTGTTGCCATACCACGATGCGATTCCACGCTCGACATAGTTGTGCGCATCCGGCATCACCCGGTAGGTCTTGCCGAGCACGCTGTAGGGTGACTTGTTGCCGTAGCGTGACTTTGCTTCGACCTTGGGAACCGGCTCGACCAGTTTGCTGATATCGACGTCGGATTCGCTGGGGCCGCCATCCTGGCTTTCGCGATAACGCCTGGATTGCGGCAGGCTGGTTTCTGGCACAGCGCGGGGTTGTGGCACTGTCGTGGAAGGCTGCGAAGCTGGCGTCTGCGGTCGTGGCTTATGCCGGGCACAGGCAGCCAGCAGCAACGCGACAGCGATCGCAATCAGCGCACTTTTCACCTCTTGTCGCCAGCCACACCAGCGGCAATCTCTCGTGACAATTGCCAGACCGCCATCGAATAAAGCGGACTGCGGTTGTAGCGCGAGATGACATAAAAATTGTGGAAGGTCAGCCAGCTTTCCTCACCCTGGGCGCCCTCAAGGCGCAACAGGGTTGCCAGCTCGGTCGGTTCAATGGGATCACTCGGCAGATAGCCCCACTTCTTGAGCTGTTCGATCGGATAGACCGGATCCAATCCGTCCGGCTTGAGTTCGCGCGCGTCGGCACGAATGCTTGCCCGGGCCGCCACCGGCTGGCCTTCCTCCCATCCATGGACCGCGAAATAGTTGGCAACGCTGCCGACGATGTCAGGCAACGAATTCCACAGGTCAATCCGACCATCGCCATCGTAATCGCGGGCAAAGTTGGCAACGCTGGTCGGGATGAACTGACCCCAGCCCATGGCACCAGCATAGGAACCGACCAGTTCGTCGATCGGATAGGCCATGTGCGTGTCGCCAAGCAGGAACAACTGGCGCAATTCGCCGCGGAAGAATGTGGCCCGCGGCGGGTAATGGAAGCCCAGGGTTACCAGCGCGTCGAGCACCTTGTAGCTGCCGAAATTGCGGCCATAGCTGGTTTCAACGCCGATGATCGCGACAATGACTTCAGCATCGACAGCAAACTCCGCAGCCGCTCGATCAATCAGTTCACGATTGGCCCGATAGAACGCAATGCCATCGTCACGTCGCTTGTCGGTGAGAAAGATCGGTCGGTAATCCTTCCACGGCTTGGCTTCAGCCGGACGCGACATGGCATCGAGAATGCTCTGCTGGACTTTGGCCTTGGCCAGCGTCGCCAGAACATCGGACTCGACCAGACCATCCTCACTCTGCAGCTTGCGCGCAAACGCGACATATTCCGGATCGAGCGTCGAGCTAACCGGGCTCTTCGATTTCACCGGTCTGGCATTGGCGGCATCAACCGAGCTGACCGGTGTGAAGGCGAAGGCCATCAGCAATCCAAATGAGATCCAGCAGGTTTTGTTCAAGATCGGGCAAGCCTCGTAGTAGGTACGGTAAGGGTATCGCGTCGGATCATCACCCTGCCACTCGTCGACGTTGTGCGTGGATCGACATCAGCACGCCAAATCCGGCCAGCAGCGATACCGCCGACGTGCCGCCATAGCTGATCAGGGGCAGCGGCACGCCAACCACTGGAAGAATGCCGGTGATCATGCCGCCGTTGACGATGACGTAGACAAAGAACGCCATGCTGATCGCACCGGCGAGCAGGCGCGAATAGGTATCCTTGGCGTTCACTGCAATCAGCAGACAGCGTCCAATGATGAACAGATAGAGGGTCAGCAGAAGCAGTACGCCGATCAGGCCCCACTCTTCGGCAAACACGGAAAAAATGAAATCCGTGGTGTGCTCAGGCAGAAATTCGAGTCGCGATTGCGTGCCATGATGCCAGCCCTTGCCCCACATGCCGCCGGAACCCACCGCGATCTTTGACTGGATGATGTGCCAGCCGAGCCCCAGGGGATCGGATTCCGGATCGAGCAGCGTGCGCACTCGATTGCGCTGGTATTCGTGCAGGAAGTGCCAGGCCACCGGCGCGGCGGCAATCACGCTGCCAATGATCAGGCCGATTCGCCACCAGGCCAGCCCGGCCAGAAACACCACGAACAAGCCACTGGCGATGACCAGCAGGGCCGTGCCGAGATCGGGTTGCTCGGCGATCAATCCGGCCGGAATTGCAATCAGCACGGCGACCGCAAACAGACTCGACCAGGATGGCGGCAAATGTCGCTGGTTCAGATACCAGGCGACCATCATCGGCATGGTCAACTTGAGCAATTCGGAAGGCTGAAAGCGCACCACGCGAAGATCCAGCCAGCGATCGGAGCCGCGGCCTTCGCCGAGCAGGGCGACCAGAATCAACAGAATCACGCTGGCGGCATAGAGCCACGGCGTCCAGTTGCGCAGACTCGATGGGGGCACGCGCGAAATCAGAGCCATGAGGATGCCGCCGAGCAGAAGCCGAGCTCCCTGGGCAATGGCCTTGTCACGATCCAGATCGCTGGCGCTGTATTGAGTCACCAGGCCAACCACGGCGAGCAGCAACAAGGCTCCGGCCAGCGGCAGGTCGAAGCGTGGACGACGCACCAATCCCATGATGCGATAGCGAAGCTGGGCGAGGAGTTCGTCCATCAGCGCCCCGCATCCATGGTCTTGGGCGGCTCTGTCAGGGCGTCTGGCTCATCGTGCAGCCAGGCGTCCATCATCGTACGCACGATCGGCGCCGCGTCGGTACTGCCGCCACGACCCGCTTCAAGCGCGACCACTACCGCAATACGCGGCTTTTCCGCCGGCGTGAATGCCTCGAACAGCACCTGATGACGCTCAACCGCGACTTGCGAGATGTGTTGCCAGACTTCGTTGGTACGTGAGAAGCGCTCAGCCGTGCCACTCTTGCCGGCAATCACATAAGGAAAACCGATACCCATGCGACGCGCAGTACCTGTCGGCCCGTTGACCACCGCAATCATGCCTTCGCGTACCGCCTGCCAATTGGAGGGATCCTTGAAATAGCTGGTTCCACCGGGCTCGACGGGCGCAGCAACCGGTGCATCGCCAATACCCTGTTGCGTCGCAAGCAGCAGATGAGGGCGATGCGAAACACCGCCAGCGGCTAGCATCGCAACACCGTGGGCCAATTGCAGTGGCGTCACCACCCAGAAACCCTGGCCGATCCCGGCAATCACGGTTTCACCGGGATACCACGGCTCGTTCTTCTGCGCCCGCTTCCACTCTCGCGATGGCAGCACGCCATCACTTTCACCGGCAAGATCAATGCCGGTCGGCTTGCCGAATCCGAACTGGGCCATCGACTCGGTGAGTTTGTCGATGCCCATGTCCAGGGCCAGCGCGTAGTAATAGGTATTCACCGACTGAGCCAGCGACTGAACCAGATCAACGCGACCATGGCCGCCGGCCCGCACATCGCGATAGCCACGCTTTTGCCCGGGAATGTGGAATTCACCGGTCGAAAGAATCGTATCCGATGGTTTGCGCAAGCCCAGCTCAAGACCTGCCGAGGCGATAAACGGCTTGACCGTCGAACCCGGCACGTAACTGCCGCGCAGTGCCCGATCGAGCAAGGGTTTGTCAGGGTTGTTGAGCAGCGCGTTGTAGTCGGTCTGGCTGATGCCGTTGACGAACAGATTCGGATCGAAGCTTGGCACGCTGATCATCGCCAGCACTTCGCCATTGCGCGGATCAATCGCAACGGATGCACCGGCTCGATCGGCAAATGCCGCTTCAGCAGCCTCCTGGATTCGCGTATCCACGGTCAGGTAGAGGTTCTTGCCCGGGGTCGACGCAACCCGTTCGATAACCCGGAGCGGTCGTCGATCCGCATTGACCTCAACCAGTTCGTAGCCCGGCACGCCGTGCAGGAGCTCTTCGTAGGATTTTTCGATCCCGGTTTTGCCGATATGCGTCGTACCGGCATAAAGCGAAGCATCCAGGCGTTCGACATCATTGGCATCGATTCGTCCGACGTAGCCGACCAGATGACCAAACTCGACACCCTTGGGATAGTAGCGAGTGAGATAAGGCACAACGTCGACACCGGGAAAGCGCCAACGGTTGACTGCAAACAAGGCGATATCCTCTTCGCTCAGCTTGAGTCTCAGCGGCACACTCTGATACGAGCGCTTGGTCTTGACCAGCGCCTTGAAGCGGGAAATGTCATCGTCGCTGATACCGATGGTGTCGCGCAGGCCCTGCAGCAGGGCATCCATGTCGGCAACCTGCTCCGGAATCACCTCAAGCCGGAACGCCGCGACGTTTTCCGCCAGAAGGACGTTGTTGCGGTCATAGATCAAACCTCGCGCCGGTGCCAGCGGTCGGGTCAGAATCCGGTTGGCATCGGATCGGGCCTGAAATTCGGCATGCTGGGAGACTTGCAGATACCAGAAGCG
Source organism: Dokdonella sp. (assembly GCF_035703485.1). Taxonomy (GTDB): domain Bacteria; phylum Pseudomonadota; class Gammaproteobacteria; order Xanthomonadales; family Rhodanobacteraceae; genus Dokdonella. The sequence continues at coordinate 24,981 of NZ_DASSYD010000118.1, forward strand.
GAATCCGAGCACGACCAGACAAACGAAGATGATCAGAAACCCGACCAGGGCCCGGCGCAGGAACAGAGCCGCTTCCTGACGACCATCCTTGATTGGCCGACGCTTCATGACTCCCGGGCGCGCAACCGGGCGCGAATATCATCGAGCAGAAGAAAGGCGAATGGCCACGCCAGCATGCCTGTAAATGGAGAAATCCAGAAATCAACGGGAGGAATCGGGTCGCCGGAAAAACCTCGCACCATGATTACCACGATTCGGTCATTGAGCAGCAGGCCGAGCACGGCAAGTGCTTGCTGACTGATTGGAAAGAAGCGCAGGCGCGAACGAAAACGCAGCACGATGAACGCCATGACGACCAGGCGCATCGCCTGTTCACCGAGCAACTGCCCGGTCAACAGATCGCCACACAGACCGATCAGAAAGCAGAAACCCAGACCTACCCGATCCGGGGTTTCGATCGCCCAGTAGATCAGGACCAGGGCGATCCACCAGGGCTTGAACGCCAGCAACGGCTGCGGCAGCGGCGTCAGCTGCAGGAGGAACGCGAGCGCGATGCTGGCTATGAAAACCCAAGTCTGAATGCGCCGACGGTTCATTGTCCGGCCTCCGGATTCGGCTTGGGCTCGGGCTCGGTAGACTGGGCAAGCTCGGCATCCGGCGCCGGTGGCCCCATCGGCTGTGGCAGATCCTGCAACAGGAGAACTTCACCACTGCGATCCAGCGCCGCCGTGGGCTTGGCAATTGCTGCGGCAAACATGCCGCTTTCGTCATTGCTGATCTCGATGATTTCGCCGACCGGGAAGCCTGCCGGGAAACGACCGCCGAGCCCGGAAGTGACCAGTTCATCACCGACCTTGATATCCGAGCTGATCGGTATGTTCGGCAGACGCAGGCGATTGATGGCACCGGTTCCGTAGGCAATCGTGCGCAGGCCAGTGCGGCGCACCTTGACCGGAATGGCGTGGGTTGGATCAGTGATCAGCAAGGCCACCGAAGTATTCGGCAGCACCTCGACAATCTGTCCCATGATGCCAAAGGCATCAAGCACGGGTTGTCCAACCTCGATCATTTGCGAGCTGCCGGCATCGATGACGATGCGATGGCGGAACGGATCCAGATCGATATCAATGAGGCGCGCGAGATGCACGCCAAGACCCAGCTCTTTTTGCACATCAAGCAATTGCTTCAACCGCTCATTCTGCGCGGTCAACGCCGACATCCGGTTGAGCCGGACCTGAGCCAGCAACAGAGCCTCGCGAAGACGCTGGTTCTCGTCGACGAGCTTGCCTTGCGTTACCACTGCCAATCGGCCTGCGCGCGCCACATCAGACGGCAGCGCGGCAATCCGGTAAGCCGGTTCGACAAGCACGCGCGAAAACACCCGCAGGCTTTCCAGGTAGCCAGCACGGTGATCGATGACCATGATGATCATTGCCAGGGTCAGATAGGCAATCAGACGCGCGGTACTGACCGCACCTTCGGCAAACAGGAAAACCTTGTCAGGATTCGAGAGGGGCATGTGTATCGCGGAACTTGCACTTCGCCTCGCGGCTCGCCTGGCAGGCCTGCTGAGCGCTGCGTGGGTTGTGCCATTTGATCAGCGTCGCCTTGTGGCAACGCTGATCACTCGGAAGCAAAGAAATCACCACCGTGCTGATCCACAAGCTCAAGCGCACGCCCGCCACCGCGAGCCACACAGGTCAGTGGTTCGTCCGCCACATGCACATGCAAACCGGTCTCTTCCGAAAGCAGGCGATCAAGATCACGCAGCAGCGCACCGCCACCAGTCAGCACAATGCCGCGTTCGGCAACATCGGAGCAAAGCTCGGGGGGAGTCTGCTCGAGCGCACTGCGTACCGCACTGACGATACCCGAAAGCGGTTCGTGCAGCGCTTCGAGAATTTCATTTGAATTGACCGTGAACATGCGCGGCACGCCCTCGGCCAGATTGCGTCCGGAAACCTCGATCTCCTTGACGTCCGATTGCGGAAACGCGCAACCGACTTCCATCTTGATGCGCTCGGCCGTGGCTTCGCCAATCAAGGTGCCGTGATTTCGTCGCACGTAATTGATGATGGCCTCGTCGAAACGATCGCCGCCGATGCGTACCGATTGCGAGTAGACGATGCCATTGAGCGAGATCACCGCGACTTCCGAGGTGCCGCCACCAATGTCGAGAACCATCGAACCGCGCGCCTCACCGACCGGAATGCCGGCGCCAATCGCAGCGGCCATCGGCTCTTCGACCAGAAACACATCGCGCGCGCCGGCGCTTTCTGCCGATTCCTTGATCGCGCGGCGCTCGACCTGGGTCGAGCCGCAGGGCACACAGACCAGTACACGCGGACTCGGGCGGAACATGCGTGAACGATGCACCTTGCGGATGAATTGCTTGAGCATTTCCTCGGTCATCGAAAAATCGGCGATGACACCATCCTTGAGCGGACGCACCGTGACGATGTTGCCAGGCGTGCGACCGAGCATTTTTTTCGCATCGGAGCCGACCGCAGCGATGCTTCGCGGGCCACCGGGGCCCCGATCCTGACGAATCGCGACAACCGACGGCTCGTTGAGGACAATGCCCTGACCTCGGACATAGATCAGGGTATTCGCCGTGCCGAGATCGATCGACAGGTCGTTGGAAAAGAGACCACGCAAGCCTTTGAACATGAGTAAGCTGAATCCGGGAAGTGATGCTGCAGTGAGGATCTGCAAGGAGCGCGACAGTTTAGAGACGGCCAACACTGCAGGCAAGCCAAATTCGCGTTAAGGCAACGTTGCTCAAACGGCTATTGGGAGAGCCGCCGATTGCCTGGCGAACATTGCTTGCTCGATTCGCGAGCCAGTTCTGCACGTTCGACCTGGCTGACTACGGATGGGTCGGACTGATAGAGTGCGCGCCTGACTTTACGCTGGAAATCCCATGCTCAAGACGATTTTTCGATCTGCTCTACTTGCGACCCTGGTGCTAGCCGCCGCAGCCTGCAACAACGATTCCTCGCAATCGGCCGGTGCCAAGGCCAGCGGGCCGGAGCAGACCGTCCAGCGCTCGATCGCGCTGGCCCGCGACAGTGACGTCGCCGGTCTGATCCAGAACTCGCTGCCGCCCGAGGAATTCGCCCGGATCAAGGCCGAATGGGCCAGCGAGAAGGACGAGGCGCCTGTCGATGATGCCGCCCGCGCGCGTTTTGCCGAAACCATGGCCAAATTGACCGCTGATGACGCCGCAGCGACTCTCTACAAGGAATTGGAACCCGATATCCGCCAGTTCGATGCCCAGTATCAAAAGCAGATGCCGACCATCGTGGCGATGGGTCGCGGCTACCTGAAAGGCCTTGTGCAGCAAAGCAATGAGCTGTCCGCCAGCGAAAAGGAACAAGCGTCGAATATCATCGAAGCACTCGCAACCTGGGTCGAGAAAACCCGCTTCACCGACCCCGAGTTGGTCAGGAAGGCCCTGGAAAACGTCACGGCAACGGCGCGCGAGCTCGACCTGAAAACCCTGGATCAGGCCCGCGCCATGAGCTTTGATGAGTCCGCTCCGAAGATGAAGATCGCCTTCAACGGCCTCAAGAAGGTCCTCGATGTCTATGGTTTCTCGATCAACGACACGCTGGATTCGGTCAAGACAACCCTGGTCTCGAGTGAAGGTGACAACGCCGTGGTCCAGCTCGACTACAACCTGCTCGGGACGCCGTTGCAAGCGACCACCGAAATGGTACGTATCGACGGTCGCTGGTACAGCAAGGACACGATAGAGAAACTCAAGGCGCGCAAGGCCGAAGCCCGGATGAGCGCGCCGGCGACACCCGCAGAATCAACAGAACCGGCAACGGGCGAAGGATGATCCGCAGTATCGTCATCAAGACGATCGATCGGAATGCCCATGCAACAGAACCTTCCTCTGCCCACGCCACCACAGGACGTGAGCGCACCGCGCGCGCCGTTCTGGCTGAAGCTGGCCAGCGCGGTATTGCGGCCGTGGATTCGCATTCGCCGGGAACCGCGCGAACCCCGTGAGCTGCTGCCGAATGATGGTATTCCGACCGTCTATGTCGTCGAACGCTACGGCCTCTCCGACACGCTGATCCTCGAACAGGCCTGTCGCGAAGCCGAGCTTCCATCGCCATACGAGTCGGCGACGAAGCTGCCGATCAAGCGTACCCGGGCGATAATCGCGCTGACTCCGCGACCCAGCCTGTTTCGCAGCCGCTCCCACAGCTCGCGTTCGGAAACCTTGAGCCAACTGGCCGAAATGGTCAGCAAGAATCAGCAGGAGGATATCCGCCTGGTCCCGGTTTCGATTTTTGTCGGTCGCGCCCCGGATCGGCAGTCGGGCTGGTTCCGCGTGCTGTTTGCGGAAAACTGGGTGGTTGTCGGCCGCTTCCGGCGCCTGCTCGCGATCCTGCTCAATGGCCGCGACACCATCGTCCAGTTTTCCGCTCCGGTATCGCTCAAGGAAACCCTGAGCGAACAGGATGACGTGCCGCTGGAGCGCAGCGTACGCAAACTCTCGCGGGTATTGCGTGTGCACTTCCGCCTGACCCGTACCACCATCATTGGCGCCGATCTTTCGCACAAGCGCACGGTGGTCGATTCGGTCGTTGATTCCGATGCGGTTCGCCAATCGATCGACACCGTCGCGACCAAGGAAGGCGCCAGGGTCGAGCAGGTTCGCCGCCGTGCGCGCAGCTATGCGCTGGAAATCGCCGCCGACTATTCACACACCGTCGTGCGCTCGATATCGTTCATTCTGATCGCCTTGTGGAACAAGCTCTACGACGGCGTCGTCATGCATCACTTCGACAAGCTGCGTGCGGTCGCGCCCGGCCATGAGGTGATCTACGTCCCCTGCCATCGCAGCCATGTCGACTACCTGCTACTCAGCTACACGCTCTACCAGAATGGCCTGGTGCCGCCGCATATCGCCGCCGGGGTCAATCTGAATCTACCGGGTTTGGGCGCTCTGCTGCGTCGTGGCGGTGCCTTCTTCCTGCGTCGCAGTTTCAAGTCGAATGCGCTGTATTCAGCGGTTTTCACTGAATATGTCAGCCAGTTGTTCGCTCGCGGCGTCGCCCTCGAATATTTCATCGAAGGTGGCCGCTCGCGCACCGGTCGATTGCTGCAGCCGCGCAGCGGCATGCTGGCCATGACCTTGCGCAGCTTCCTCCGCGAATCGCGCCGCCCGGTGCTCTTCCAGCCGGTCTATTTCGGCTACGAAAAGCTCATGGAGGGCAACTCCTATATCGGCGAGCTGTCCGGCAAACCCAAGGAAAAGGAATCCCTGCTTGGCTTGTTCCGGGCGTTTGGCGTGCTGCGTCAGCGCTACGGCAAAGTCGCGATCAATTTTGGCGAGCCGATCAATCTTGGCGTTTTGCTTGATGAAGTGGCACCGAACTGGCGTGACTCGATCGAGAAGCCCGACAGCAAGCCCGAATGGCTGTCGGGTGCCGTCGACGTTCTTGCCGAACGGATCCAGTCAAATATCAATCGTGCGGTCGACGTCAATCCGATCAACCTGCTCGCCCTGGCACTTCTGGCCATGCCCAAACACGCCATGGCCGAAGCCGACCTGCTCGCCCAGCTTGAGCTGTACAAGGATCTGCTGATCGCCCTGCCCTACAGTGATCGCGTTACCGTCACTGAAAAGACTCCGGCTGAAATTATCGCCTACGGCGAGGCCATGCAATGGATTCGTCGCGTCAATCATCCACTCGGTGATGTACTGATGGCCGAGGGCGACAACGCGGTGCTTCTTTCCTACTTTCGCAACAATGTGCAACATGTCTTTGTTGCCGATGCCTGGATCGCTTGCTGCTTCCTCAATAACCAGCGCATGAGCCGGGCCAGCGTGCTGCGTCTCGGAAAACTGATCTATCCGTTTATCCAGGCCGAATGGTTTCTGCCGTGGAGCGAGGATGAGTTCAGCGATCGCCTGCGCGCATCCATCGACTTTCTTGTCGCGCGTGGCTTGCTTGAAAGCGACACAGAAGGTCGCGTCATCGAGCGCGCGCCCGGCCAGAGCGACAACGCATTCCGCTTGCGCGCCCTGTCGCACAGCCTGTTGCAAGCGGTCGAACGCTACTACATCACGCTGGCCTTGCTGACCAGCAATGGTCGCAATTCGCTGACTGCCGCCGAGCTTGAAAAGTTGTGCACGCTGACTGCCCAGCGGCTGTCCCTGCTGAACGAACTCAACGCACCGGAGTTTTTCGACAAGTCGCTGTTCCGAGGATTCATCCTGAAGTTGCGTGAGCGTCGCGTCGTCCGCGCCGATGCCGACAACAAGCTCGATTTCGACGCCGATCTCGAGGCGCTGGTCAAGGAGGCGAAAGTCATCCTCAGCCGGGATATTCGCCACGGCATCCTGAAATTGACCTCAGAGTTGCCGGGAACCAATGGCGAGAATGATGCAGGGAAAACCGAAGACAACGCCTGATCGAGCCGGTATCAGGCATCCAGATCAGGAATCAGACGGCTTTCGAGGATCGCGATCGTGTCTTTCAGATGCAGCTTGCGCCGCTTCAAGCGCTTGAGTTCGAGTTCGTCGTTACCTGGATCGAGCACCAGTCGTCCGATCATGGCATCGAGTTCCCGATGCTCGAGCCTTAGAGCAGTCAATTGACGCGTGATGGTGGAGGGATCTTCGGTATTCATGCGGCGCCCTGATTCTGGGCCCAGTCTAAGCCAACGCTGAGCCAACGCCCACATCGCCAAGACAGCACGTGCAGGAACCGCTCACTTCGCCGTTCAAAGGTCTCGGCGCAGACGCCCCGGGCAGGTATCCTCGGTATCGATGCGGTACCCGGCCTTGCCGGTTGATTCATCAGTCTCATGACCTGATCCTGCCCTCTGCAAGGATCAGTTTTTTCGCCCCGCTTACGCCCCAAGGAACCCCCGACACCCCATGTTCTTTCGCAACCTGACCCTGTTCCGCTTCCCCAAAAGCTCGTCGAAAAGCCTTTCCGAGCTCGATGGTCTGCTTGATGGCCATCGCCTTCGCCCCTGCGGCCCGATCGAACTGGCAACACGCGGGTTCGTTTCGCCATATGGGCGCGAATCCGATGAACTGACCCACCGTGCCGGCAAGTTCACCCTGCTGGCCATCGGCAGCGAGGACAAGTTGCTGCCGTCCTCGGTGATCAACGAAGCCCTCGCGGCAAAGGTCGCGGAAATCACCGACAAGGAAGCTCGCCGCATCGGTGCCCGCGAACGCAAGCGCCTCAAGGAAGAGGTGATGACCGATTTGCTGCCACGCGCTTTTGTCCGGCCTTCGCGCGTATTCGCCTATCTGGATGAGGCCGAGGGCTGGATGGTGATCGACACCGCCAGCCGCAAGCTGGCCGAAGAAGCGGTCACCCAGGTGCGTGAAGCGCTGGGCCGGTTTCCTGCGACACCGATGGCACCCTCGGATTCACCACGCAGCTTGATGACCGATTGGCTGGTCAGCGGCAAGCTTCCGCCGGGCCTTAGCTGGGGTGACGAATGCGAGTTGCGCGACCCGGCCGAGGCTGGCGCAATCGTCCGCTGTCGTCGCCAGGATCTCGAATCCGACGAAGTTCGCGAGCACCTGAAATCCGGCAAGCAGGTTTTCCAGCTTGGCCTCGAACTCGATGAGCGCATGGCCTTCGTCCTCGGTGAAGACCTGACCATCCGCAAATTCCGCTTCCTCGATGTGGTCCTTGACGAGATCGGCGATGACGCCTCGGAATCCGCACGTGCCGAACTGGATGCACGGTTTGCCCTGATGACCCTGGAAACGAAGCGCTTGCTCGAAAAGCTCGACGAATGGTTCGGTCTGCCACGACCGGACGAACGCGAATAGAAACCGTATGCTGCCGCTCGAGCCATGAATCCCGAAATCGAGAATCAATATCTGGAGCTGCCGACCGCCAACGGCGAGGTAATCCGGGTTTTGCGCAAGAGCCACCCGCAGGCTCGCCGCTTGCGCCTGACCATCACCTCGGGTGGCGCCCGGCTGACTTGTCCGAAGGGAACCCATTCGACCCAGGCCCTGGCTTTCCTGCACCAGCATGGCGAATGGCTGGAGCAGAAACTGGATGAGCTGCGCCTGGTTAACCAGCCGCCCGCTCTCGAGCCTGGTGCGACCACGGTCATCCAGCTGCGCGGCGAAAGCGTGCGTCTGTGCTGGCGCGAAGGCCCGTTTCCGCACATCGAACTGATCGGTGATCGTCTGCGCCTGACCCTACCGCGCCTGCATCGTCGTGCGCTTGAAACCGCACGTGGCTTGCTCCGAACGCATCTTGAGGCGCAACTGCGCAAGGATGTCTCACGCTGGTTGGCGCTCTATTGCCCGCGTATCGGCATTGCGCCGACGCTGGTTCGGGTGCGCCCGCTGAAGACACTCTGGGGCAGTCTGGATACACGCGATCGGGTCAATCTCGATCTCGCGCTCGCCCTCGCCCCGCCGGCGGCACTCAAGTACGTGCTCGTCCACGAGCTCTGCCATTTGCGCATCCGCAACCATTCACCGCGTTATTGGGCACTGGTTGAATCGATCCTGCCGCGCTGGAAGGATCAGCGTGAGTGGCTGCGCATCAATGGCCAGGCGATCAAGGCTGAGCTGACGCGCTTGATTTAGGGCAACGCTGATCACACTATTACGACGAATGCCGCTGCAGAAATTCGCGCAAGGCTGTCGCCACCGGTTGTGGCTCTTCCAGATGCAGATGATGCGTTCCGGTCATGCGCACGACCTCGATCTCACCCAGCAGGGCGATTCGATTTTCCACCATCGCCGGCGGCATATAAGGTGCATTCGGCTCGGCGAGAATCAGGCAGGTTGGCGCCACGATCGCCGCCAACACGTCGGCCAGTTGATCTTCTGTCAGCCGTGTCGAACTCGGAACCGTCAACTGTGGATCGGATGACCAACTGAGGCCGGCTGACGCCTGCCGTGTATCGAGACACGCTGCTCCATCGCCGCTTCTGATGTCCAGTCCCGTCAAGGTCGTTCCCGGAACCTGCCAGGTGCTGTCGATTCCGGATCCACCCGGGTTGCCGGCAACCGCCTTCACCCCACGTTCGACAATACTGCGCGCCGCCTGCCCGGACAAATTCCCCGAATGGCAACGCGCAGCTATCGCTTCGTCGAGATTCGCGAAAACCCGCAATCCATCGCTCGTGAACGAGTCTCTGGCAGCATGCGACTTGCGAAGTTGATCGAGGGTCTTGTCAGCGCTCTGGGTCAACGGACCCAGACCCTCGATCAAAAGCAGCCGGCGGACTTGCTGCGGACAAATCGCGGCATAGGTGCTGACCAGAGCCGCGCCCAGCGAATGGCCGAGCAGATCGACCGACGGCCAGCCGAATCTCTTGATCAGTTTGCCAATGTCATCGAGGTAGTCCGCGAACGGATACCAGGTTCCCGCTGGCCGATGATCGGATCGACCGTGCCCGGCCAGATCGACCGCGACCAGGTAGTGACCATCCAGCAACGGCGCGAGGCGATCGAAAGATCCCGCATTGTCGAGCCAGCCATGCACGGCCAGAATCGGTGGATCGGCAGGGTTTCCCCAGGCCTTGGCGGCAAGGGTCAAATGGCGTAGCGGTATGCGCAACTCCTTGAAGGCAGTGTCGTTCACGATTCGATCTCCGTAGCCGCGCGCTGCATTTCCGGCCAGCCCGCACAATGACGTCTGACCAGCGCCAGGATCGAGCCGACCTGGTCTTCATTGTCATTCAGACACGGAATGTAATTGAACGTGGTTCCGCCAGCTTCAAGAAAAGTTGCGCGCCCTTCCATGGCGATTTCCTCGAGTGTCTCCAGACAATCGACGGCGAAACCCGGGCACATCACATCGACACTGCGAGCACCTTGCGCGGGCAAGCTGGCCAGCGTCTTGTCGGTATACGGCTGCAACCACGGCTCACGGCCAAGGCGCGACTGATAGCTCAACAAAAGCTCGGATTCATTCATGCCAAGGCGCTGACGCAACAATTGTGTTGTCGTTTCGCACTGCTCGCGGTAAGGATCGCCATTGCGCACATAGCGTTCGGGAATACCGTGAAACGAGAGCAAAAGCCGATCAGCACGGCCGTTGGCCCGCCAATGGCGCTCGACACTTCGGGCCAGCGCGTCGATATGGGAGGCTTCGTGGCAATAGTCGTTGACCAAACGCAGTTCCGGCAGGCGCCGCCAGTGCCGCAGCGTGGCCGACACCGCATCGAACACCGATGCGGTGGTCGTCGCCGAATATTGCGGGAACAACGGCAGCACCAGCAGTCGCCGCATGCCCGAGCGGGCGAGGTCAGCCAGCGTGTCGGCAATGGATGGCGAACCATAGCGCATGGCATGGCGGACCAGGACCTGATCGCCAAACTCCGCCGCACAAACCGATTGCAAGCGACTGGCGAGTGCGGTTGTCTCCACCTGCAAAGGCGAGCCTTCCGGCGTCCACACCTTGGCATAGGCACGCGCGGATCTTGCCGGTCGCGTGCGCAGGATGATCCCGTTCAATACCAGCCACCAGAGCCAGCGCGGCTGCTCGACGATGCGCGGATCGGCAAGGAATTCAGCCAGATAGCGCCTGACTGATACCGCATCCGGTGCATCAGGCGTACCCAGATTGACCAGCAGAATGGCCAACTTGCGTGATTGGGAGGGTTCGGGAAACGCGAGAAAACGCGACATGCAGAGTGTGCCTCGAGAGCATGAAAAGAGATACGGGATATGCTCCAAGGCCTTGTCGGCGCAAAGAAAACTGCTAGACTGAACGAGGCCTCGGGGAAGCATTGAGGCTGACGATTATCAATAACATAACAAAAGAACGCCATTATGCGCATGCGTGCCTGCCTCATTGCAGCTGTGCTTTCCATCGCTCCGTTTTCGCAGGTTCTGGCGGATACGGTGGCCTATGGCGTGGCATACGATGAGCTCTACCGGATCGACCTTGGAACCCGAGTAGCGACCTCCGTTGGTCGAACCGGCACCTATGCTGGATTGCCACTATCGAATTTGACCGGCCTCAGCTACGGCCCCGGCAACGAGTTGTATGCCATCGCCGGCAATCAGAAGTCCCTCATTCGCATCGATAGCAACAACGCATCGACCACTTACATCGGTAATTTTGGCCTCACCGGCCAAGGTCAGGGACAACTCGATTCTCTCGATCTTTCGATGACCTACGGCTGCGACGGCTCATTCTGGATGACATCGGCAGTCAGCCGTGATCTTTGGCGAGTCAGCGCACAATCTGCAGCAATTACACGAATTGGCTCCACCTCCCGCCAAATCAGCGGTCTGGCCATGCGCAACGGCGTCCTTTACGGCACCGGTATCGGCGCAGACCAGGGGCTATACACGATCAACATGCAGAATGGTGCCGCGACACGGATAAGCACTCTCGCAGACACGGTTCCGTGGATCGACCCGGGCTTTGGCTCGGACGGGAAACTCTGGGCATCCCTGAGCTACAACCCGCCGTTCGATCGCGAGTGGAGCGATCTGGCACGATTTGATCTGGCCACTGGCGCAATGACCAATCTCGGCCCGATTACTGGCCCGGCGAGTCTGAGCCATATCAGCATGAAGGGCTTTGCGGTTGCACCGAACTCTTGCGTGCCTGAAGTTCCGGACGGTAGTCCGGTAGCACCGGCAGCGCTACCAATTCAGTCCAATTGGGCAATGATCCTGCTTGGTCTGCTGGTACTTGCCGCCAGCGGTTGGCATTTGCGGCGCCGCTTCAACCAGCCCTTGTAACTCCGCTTCATCGAACGCTCAGCTTGACCTGCTAGCGTGAGCCGATTTCCACTCCCGGAGTCGATCATGCCCGTCCTGCTGCGCCTGTTCAGCGTTGTTCTCGCCCTGGTTTGCCTCAGCGCTCAAGCCGCCGACCCGGAACTGAAACGCGCCGAAAACGCCGTACGCGTTCTCAACGAGATCATGCAGGCGCCGGACAAGGCGATCCCGCGTGACTTGCTGCAAAGTGCGCACGCCATCGTCGTCGTACCGGATGTCATCAAGGTCGGCTTTGTCATCGGCGGCCGTCGTGGTGAAGGCCTGATTGCAGTGAAGACACGGGATGGCACCTGGTCGAACGCGGCGTTCGTCAATCTGACCGGTGGCAGTGTCGGCTTTCAGGCTGGCGTGTCCTCGACCGATGTCGTTCTCATCTTCCGCACCGAACGCGGCGTCGACTCGATCGTGCATGGCAAATTCACTCTCGGTGCCGATGCTTCCGCCGCTGCCGGCCCGGTAGGACGATCGGCACATGCATCGACTGATGCCCAGCTCAAGGCCGAGATATTCTCCTACTCACGTGCGCGCGGATTGTTTGCCGGCGTTGCCCTCGATGGCACCGTGTTGTCAATCAACAATGCCAGCAACCAGTTGATCTACGGTGAAGGCGTGACGCCGCGGCGGATTTTCGACGGCGGCGTCGACAACGTACCGAACGTATTGGTGGATTTTCGCGATCGTCTTGAGGAGTACACTGCGAAGTAGCCCGGCGTTACCGACATTTGCGCCGATATCGAAATACAATGGAGAGTATTCGTCTCTTGCGAGCCGCAACTTCCTGCGCTTCGCATTCGACCAGCGAATCTCACCAAATAGTTTTTACGGAGTAATCAGATGGGCACTTTCAGCATTTGGCATTGGCTTATCGTTCTCGTCATCGTTGCGCTGGTGTTCGGCACCAAGAAGTTGCGCAACATCGGCGAAGACATGGGTTCGGCCATCAAGAGTTTCCGCAAGGGCATGCAGGAGGGTGATGAGCCATCCAAGCCTTCCGAATTGAAAGCCGATCCCGCCCCCGACGCGCAATCGACCACCGACAGCAAGAAAGAAAGCGCCGAGTCATAAGTTCGGATTAGGCCACACTCATGTTTGATCTAAGTTTCGGCGAACTGGCTCTGGTTGCCGTCGTCGCCTTGCTTGTCCTTGGACCCGAACGCTTGCCCGGAGCGGCGCGTACGGCCGGCGCCCTGCTACGCCGTCTGCGCAACAGTTGGCAAGGCGTGCGCAGTGAAATCGAACGCGAACTGGCGGCCGAGGACATCAAGCGCAATATCCATGACACCGCGCGGAACCTCGATATGCGCGAGGAGATCCGCTCCACCGCCGAGCAGATTCGCAATGCCGCAAGCGGCAAACCGGACAAGCAGGCATCCGATGAGCAATCCTGAGGAGAACGACGACCAGGGACAATCGTTCCTGTCGCATCTGATTGAATTGCGCTCGCGCCTGCTGCGCGCGGTGGCGGCAGTCCTGTTGATCCTGATTGCATTGATACCGCTGGCCAACAAACTCTACGCCTGGCTGGCCAAGCCTCTGATCGAGAATTTGCCGGTCGGCGGCGCGATGATCGCAACGGATGTCGCTTCACCATTTTTCGCCCCGCTCAAGCTGGCATTCTTTGTTGCCGTGTTTCTGGCCATGCCGTTCATCCTCTATCAGTTCTGGTCGTTCGTTTCACCAGGCCTGTACAAACATGAACGACGGCTCGCCGTGCCGTTGCTCGCCTCATCCGTCGCTCTTTTCTACATCGGCTGCGCGTTTGCCTATTACCTGGTGCTTCCGGCCATTTTCACTTTCATGACTTCCGTCGCTCCGGAAGGGGTGACGGTGATGCCCGATATCAGCCGGTTTCTGGATTTCGTACTTGTCCTTTTTCTTGCATTCGGCTTTTGTTTTGAAGTCCCCGTGGCGCTGGTTGTGCTGGTCGCAACCGGAATCGCAACGCCGGAGCAACTGACCAAAAGCCGGCCTTACACGATTGTCGGCGCTTTCGTCATTGCCGCCATCCTGACTCCACCGGATGTCATCTCGCAATTGCTGCTGGCGATTCCAATGTGCCTGCTCTATGAGGTCGGCATCTTCGCGGCAAGACTTCTGGCCCGACGTTTACCCGACAATAGCGACGCTCCCTCAGCCTGATTCCGAAAATTTTCCAGTTTCCCGCTGATCGATTTTCGTCAATGATTTCGCCGCAAAATGGCTCATTGTGAATGGGAATGCCGTTTTTGTTCACAAATCATTACCCAAACCAACCTTTGACATGTTTATTCCGTGACAGAATGGCACTACACTTGTGACCGTGACCAAAAAGGATATCGTCACAGAAACTTCTTTATCACTATCCCTAAGGGGGAAACATGGCTACCAAAAAGAAAGCAGCAGCGATTGATGATGATGCACGTGATGCCAGCCTGCGCGTATCCAAGCGCATGCGTGACAGCCTCAAGGCGACAGCGGCCGTGATGGGTCGTCCGCTCTATGACGTAACCAACGAAGCCATCAACAGCTACCTCTCGACGGTAAAGCTCGGTGACCCGCTGAAGGCGATCCGCAGCAACGCCGCTCGCGCTCGCAAGTAGTACGCAACACATTGATCGCGCCGCCTGAAGGATATCGGGCGGCGAATCTTGTCAGCGCCATCTGTCCGTCAGATGGCGTTTTTATTTGTGCCGTTGGGGTACCGCTATTCGATCGGCGGCAGCACGTTCATGACTTCCTTCAAGGTGGTTACGCCTCGCGCAACCTGGGCGGCTGCCGATACGCGCAACGGGCGCATGCCTTCTGCCAGCGCGGTTTCGCTGATCTTGGCCAGCTCCATATCTGGCTGGATCAAGCCGCGCAACGGAGCGGAGATGCGCATCATCTCGTAAATACCCGTACGCCCCTGAAACCCCGTCTTGCGGCATTCCAGACAGCCTTTGGGCCCGAAATTGTGTTCCGGCGGCGGTAATTTCCAGCGCGGCGTCATCGCCAGCCAACCCTGCTCGTCAAACGGAACTTCCACCTTGCAGTGCGGGCACAAGGTGCGCACAAGGCGTTGCGCGACAACCCCGGTCAGGGTCGACTGGATCAGATAGTGGGCGACACCAAGATCGAGCAAGCGGGTCAATGCACTGGGAGCGTCATTGGTATGCAGGGTCGAGAGCACCAGATGGCCGGTCAGCGAGGCCTGCACGGCCATCTGCGCGGTTTCCAGATCACGGATTTCACCGACCATGATGATGTCCGGATCCTGGCGCATCAGCGTGCGCACGCCCGCGGCAAAATCCAGATCGATCGCGTTATGCACTTGCATCTGGTTGAACTCGGGGCTGACCATCTCGATGGGATCTTCGACGGTACAGACGTTGATTTCCGGCTTCGCCAGCACTTTTAGCGTCGAATACAGCGTCGTCGTCTTGCCCGATCCGGTCGGGCCGGTGACCAGTACGATGCCGTGCGGTCGCTCGACCATGCCGCGCCAGATCGATTCTTCCTCGTCGGTGAAACCGAGTTGGCGAAATTCCTTGACCACGATATCCGGATCGAAGATGCGCATGACGACCTTCTCGCCAAACGCGGTCGGCATGCTCGACAGTCGCAGCTCGACTTCACGCCCACCGGGTGATCGGGTCTTGATGCGGCCATCCTGCGGGCGTCGCTTCTCGGCCACATCCATGCGTCCGAGAATCTTGATACGCGAAGTGACTGCCGTCATCACCGGGGTCGGCAGCTCAAAAACCTTGTGCATCACGCCATCGATGCGGAAGCGGATCAGACTGGTATCGCGCCGCGGCTCAAGATGGATGTCCGATGCCCGTTGTTCGAAAGCGTATTGCAGCAGCCAATCGACGATATGCACGACATGCCGATCATCGACACCGAGCTCGCCGGCTTTGCCAAGCTCGACCAATTGTTCGAAGTTGAGCAAGGCCGAAGTGTCGCCAGCGACCGCCTTGGCGTCCCTGGCTTTCTGGATCGAACGCTGCACGCCCCACCATTCGGTCAGGAAGCGGCTGATATCAATCGGGCTGGCAACCATGCGCTGGATGTCACGGCGCAGGATATGACCGAGATCTGCCATCCAGCGCGTATCAAACGGTTCCGAAGTGGCAAACACGATCTGCATCTCGCTGACTGCAACCGGCAGGATCCGATAGCGCAAGGCGTAGGCGTGACTGACCACCTGGGTCACCGTCGGCACATCGATCTTCATCGGATCAATCTTCAGATACGGCAATTGCGCCCGACCGGCCAGCCAATGGGTCAGCACTTCCAGGCTCAAGGGCTTGTCCGGATTGCGAATATCGGCAAGCTTCAGATTGGCCACAAGAATCAGCGGATGCAGCTCCAGCTTGCCGTGGGTCGTACGCACATCGGCTCGCACGCGGCGCGCATCGGCCTCTGATATGAGGCCGTCAGCATGCAGGGCCGCGAGCGTTTCATCGAGTTCGATTCGATGATGCAGGCCGAGCTTCGGTGCCGTCGCTGCTGCCGTCGCCGGGGCACGGTCGGTGATGCCGGGTCGCACCTGTCGAGTTGCCATGCCGCGTCTATCCTCGTAGATCATGAGCGCCCGTTATACTAGCGCGCTTTGCCAATGCAACCGTGATCGAGAACATGACAGGACTCAGCTTCCAGGATGTCATCCAGACCCTGAACCGCTTTTGGGCGGAGCAGGGCTGCGTATTGATTCAACCGCTTGATACCGAAGTCGGCGCGGGCACTTTCCATCCCGCGACGTTTTTGCGCTCGCTCGGTCCGGAACCGTGGTCGGCCGCCTACGTGCAACCGTCTCGGCGTCCGACCGATGGCCGCTATGGAGAAAACCCGAATCGATTGCAGCACTACTATCAATATCAAGTCGTGCTCAAGCCGAACCCGAATGACATCCTCGACCTCTACATCGATTCGCTGAAGGCACTTGGCATTGATCCTCTGGTTCACGATCTGCGCTTCGTCGAAGACAACTGGGAATCGCCCACCCTCGGCGCCTGGGGTCTCGGCTGGGAAGTCTGGCTGAACGGCATGGAAGTCACCCAGTTCACCTATTTCCAGCAAGCCGGCGGCCTTGAATGTCGTCCGGTCACCGGCGAGATCACCTACGGTCTTGAGCGTCTGGCCATGTATCTGCAAAACGTCGACAACGTCTACGATCTGGTCTGGACCGATGGCCCACGCGGCGTAGTCAGCTATGGCGACGTGTTCCACCAGAACGAAGTCGAACAAAGCACCTACAACTTCGAGCACGCCAATGTTGCCAAGTTGTTTGACTGGTTTGACAGCTGCGAAGCCGAAGCGAAAAAGCTGGTCGAGGCTGGCCTGCCGCTGCCTGCTTATGAGCAGGTAACCAAGGCCAGCCACACCTTCAATCTGCTTGATGCGCGTCGCGCGATCAGTGTCACCGAGCGCCAGCGCTATATCTTGCGCGTGCGCACGCTGTCTCGCGCCGTCGCTGAAGCCTATTTCGCGCAACGCGAGAAACTCGGTTTTCCGGGGCTTCGCAACAGCAAGGAAGCCGCATGAGCACCAAGCCCGCCAGCCTTTTGATCGAGATCGGCACCGAAGAGCTGCCGCCAAAGGCCCTCGATGTTCTCGCCGCAGCATTCGCCAGGGGCATCCTTGATGGCCTCGAAAAGAACGCCATCCCGTTCGATGCCGACAATGCGAAGACCTTCTGTTCGCCGCGGCGTCTGGCCGTGCTGGTCGGCCAGGTCGGTCACGTGCAACCCGATCAAGCCATTGAACGGCGCGGCCCTGCCCTTGCTGCTGGTGTTGACGCGGAGGGTCAACCGACACGCGCCCTGAGTGGATTCGCGGCGAGCTGTGGCGTCGAGACTTCCGCACTGGAAAAGCTCGAAACCGACAAGGGAGCGTGGTTTGTCTATCGCGCAACCCAGCCCGGACAGCCCATTGCGACCCTGCTGCCGACAATTCTTGCCGACGCCATCAAGGCCTTGCCGATTCCGAAACCGATGCGCTGGGGCGATCACGAGTACGCGTTTGTACGGCCGACCCATTGGCTGGTCGTATTGCACGGCAGCGAGATCATTCCCGCCGAACTGTTCGGACTCCGATCGGATCGGCAATCGCGCGGGCATCGTTTCCACCATGCCGGACCGGTGCAGGTCGCCGATGCCGATTCCTGGCTCGATGCATTGCGTGGCGCAAAGGTGCTTGCGGACCCGGAAGAACGCCGCTTGCGCATTGTCGATGAAGTTGCCCGCGCCGTCCGTGATTGCGGTGGTACGGCACAACTGTCGGCGGATTTGCTCGACGAGATTGCCAACCTGACCGAATGGCCGGTGGCCATCACTTGCGAGTTTGATCAGGAATTCCTCACCGTGCCGCAGGAAGCCCTGGTCATGACCATGGAGTCAAACCAGAAATTCGTGTCTGTCCTTGACTCCGCAGGAAAGCTCAGCGAGCACTTCATCGGCGTCGCCAATATCGAGTCGAAGAATCCGGCCGAGATTCGCAAGGGTTACGAACGCGTCATCCGACCGCGCTTTGCCGATGCCAAGTTCTTCTACGACGAAGACCGCAAACAGGGCCTCGAATCATTCCAGCAATCACTGAAATCGGTGACCTACCAGCAATCGCTGGGCAGCGTCTGGGACAAGTGCATCCGCGTCGCCGAACTGGCCCGCGTGATTGCCAATCGCGTCGGCGTCGATGCCGCCCTGGCGACACGAGCGGCCGCATTGAGCAAATGTGATTTGATGTCGCGCATGGTCGGCGAATTTCCCGAGCTGCAAGGCATCATGGGCCGCTACTACGCGAGCCAGGGCGAGAAGCCCGAGCCGGCGGAAGTCGCTGCTGCACTCGACGAGTTCTACCGCCCGCGCAATGCCGCCGATGGCATCGCCAGCGGCAAGCTGGGCCAGGTGCTCTCGGTTGCCGAACGCCTCGATACACTGACCGGCATCTTTGCGGTCGGCATGAAACCCAGCGGCAACAAGGATCCATTCGCGCTGCGGCGCGCGGCGCTTGGCCTTGCCAGGACCATGATCGAAGCCGAGCTGGATCTCGATCTCAAGGCGCATCTTGCCGAGGCATTGGCCAGCTTGCCGGAAGCAGCCTTCATCGCCGGACTCGGCAAAGGCAAGGATGGAAGGCCGCGAGAATTCGATGCCGGCAAGCACCGCCACGCGCTTGCCGATGACATCTACGCGTTCATCACCGAGCGTCTGCACAACTATTACGCGGATCAGGGTATCGGCAGCGAGGCCTTCGAAGCGGTACGTGTGTTGGCGCCATCCTCGCTTCTTGATTTCGATCGCCGCCTGCGCGCGGTGGTCGAGTTCGCGAAGCTCCCGGAAGCGCAGGCACTGGCGGCGGCGAACAAGCGCATCGGCAATATCCTGCGCCAGGCCGGCGAAAACATGAGCGGCGAAATCGATAGAACGCTGCTTGAGTCGGATGCCGAACGTGATCTTGTCGCAGCCGTTGCCCAAGCCGAAACTGACAGTGAGCCGCTGATTGCAGAGGCGGACTATGTCGGCCTGCTGCAACGCATGGCGACTCTGCGTGATCCCGTCGATCAATACTTCGACAGCGTCATGGTCATGGCTGATGACAGCGCGGTAAGGCGCAACCGATTGATCCTGCTTGGCCGCTTGCGATCGATGTTCCTGCATGTTGCCGACATCTCACTGCTACCGTCTGCGGGCACGGCTTCGTGATCCCATTCGCAGGCAAAATCGGGTCGTGTTCGCGTAAACTCGCTGTTGACAGACGGCTGTTTGAAACGGGGGCCCTCGTGACTGAAGTACGCCGCGCCACATGACTCAACGCAGCAACGACGCCAGCACCACCCAACGCAAGACCATGCATCCGCATCGCCGGGTGGGTGGCGGCGAAGTTCCGGCGTGTCTCGTCGTTCTGCAGGGCCAGCGCCTCGGCCAGCGCATCAATCTCGGCGATGAGCCGCTGATCATCGGTCGCGCTCCGGAAGCGGATTTCCAGATCATCGAGCGCAGCGTTTCACGCGCGCACTGCCGGATCACTCGTGAGCCTGCTGGCTACCGAATCAAGGATCTTGATTCCACCAACAAGACCTTTCTCAACGACCAGCCGATCATTGAGGCCGAACTCAAGGATGGCGATCACCTCGGAATCGGCAGTTATGTACTCAAGTTCATGGATCGCTCTTCCGTCGAGGCACGCTATCACGAGGAACTCTATCAACTGGCCACGGCCGACCCGTTGACTGATCTCTACAACCGCCGTCAGTTTCTTGAGCTGATTGATCGTGAGATCGTGCGCGCCGCCAACTACAAGCGACCGCTCAGTCTGCTCATCATCGACCTTGACCACTTCAAGTTGATCAACGATGAATTTGGCCATCCAAATGGCGATCTGGTCCTGAAGAGAGTAGCGCTTTGCTTGCGTGGACACTCGCGCGAGGAATCCATCGTCGCGCGCATAGGCGGTGAAGAATTTGCCGTCGTGCTGCCCGAGCACGATCTCGCCCAGGCGGAGGAATTCGCCGAGAGCCTGCGTCGCGCGCTGTCTGAGCTTGAGTTCACCCTCAACGATACGGCGAAAAAAATCACGGTCAGCATCGGTGCCGCCAACTGGAAGCCCGGCATGACCTCCACCGGTGACTTGATGCAGGCCGCAGACGAGCAGCTTTATCGCGCCAAGCAAGGAGGGCGCAATCTCGTTCGCTCCACGCTGTCAGCAGCTGACTAGAGAATTTCCGGAACTCCCCAGGTCAAGGCAACGCCGATCAAGTGACAATCACGCCGCTCGATCTGCGCTGCCGCGAGTCGATTCAGTCAGCAGATATGAAGCCGAACGTGAGTGAAGCGATTGATTCCATTGCCCCGGCGCTTTATTGTGCTCGCCCCACGCGCTTCCACCGAGGAGCTCGTTAAGGCAAACCCCGTCGCGGTCGATGGTTCGTTCATGTATTGAGCGCTATGCTCCACCGACCAACTACGATGCTTCTCGTTTATTGCTCTTGAGGATCCTTTCATGAAGATATATGTCGCCGCCGCCCTAACCGCGCTGGCTGTACTGGGGGGCTGCAATTCCTCCAATCAAACCGCCAATGCACCCAATGCCAATGGAAATGGCAATGGCAACGGGAATGGCGCGGAATCCAGTGAGCAGCAGGTCGAAGCCACGATTCCCGATCACATCAATGGCACGATCAAGCTGCGAGTACCTGCCGCGATAAATCCCGGAGCGAAACTGAGCGTCCAGCTGGTGGATGTTGCCCAGCCGGAGATATCCCTCGCCGAAACTTCCGAGGTGGTCAGCGGCCAGCCGCCCTATCATTTCACCCTTTCAGTGGATCCATCCGACATCGATCCAACTCGGGTCTACGTGGTCAATGTGCTGCTTCTCGATGGTGAGCGCCACTATGTTCCAGCCTTGCAGTCACCGGTCCTGACCGGCGGTGCCGGTTCGGAAGTTGAGGTTGTGCTCAACTCTGAAGCAACGCCCGGCGAGGAACTCAAGGCTGCGTTCAACAAACTCAAATCTCATATCGGCGGCATGAAGCGGATTCAGAATTCCTTCCTCGACGGTGACCTTTCGGTGGCGTGGGATGGATTTGTCGAAGCCGGCAACAAGTTGCGCTTCATGCGCGTCAATTCCGAACTCGGCGAGGGTGACAGCGCAGTGCGCACCAATATCGAATACGCGTTCCTCGACGGCAAGCCGATGGCGATTCTCAAGAAGGGTCGAATCACGACACGGGTTGGCTGGGACGAGAATGGCACGCTCATCCTCAATGAGGTGAGTGGTGGCGAATCGGTCAGCGAAGAACAAGCCCAGTCCTACTACGACGATGCGCTCAAGGCGTATGCGATGGGTGAAAAGAAGTTGCCGAAGCGGAAATAATTTTCCGGAATCGGACGCTCACTGAAAGGCCGGCAATCGCCGGCCTTTCTCGTTGTGGCTTCAGGTCAGCGTTGCGCCTTGCTGAAAGCGTCGGCGAAGGCACTATTGACCGCCGGCGGATTCGACCGCGCAGTTTGCGCTTCGCGTGGGCGTCGATTGGGCTTGCCACTCTTCACCGCGGCTTGTCGTGACTCACCCGGTTCGTCATCCATGCGCATGCTGAGACCAATACGTTTGCGCGCGATATCAACTTCGATGATCTTGACCTTGACGATGTCGCCCGCCTTGACCACTTCGCGTGGATCCCTGACGAACTTGTTTGCCAGCGCAGAGACATGCACCAGGCCATCCTGGTGCACGCCGAGGTCAACAAAGGCGCCAAAGGCGGCGACATTGCTGACCACGCCTTCGAGGATCATGCCGGGCTTCAGGTCACGGATGTCTTCGACCCCTTCGGCAAAAGTCGCGGTCTTGAATTCGGGGCGAGGATCACGCCCGGGCTTTTCCAGCTCCTTGAGAATGTCGCGGACGGTGGGCAGTCCGAAACTCGCATCGGTGAATTGCTGTGCATCGATCGAACGCAGGAACGCACTGTCGCCTATCATGGATTTCACTTCGCGCCCGCACTGATCAATGATTCGTTGCACGACCGGATAAGCCTCCGGATGCACTGAAGAAGCATCGAGCGGATCATCACCGTCCGCGATACGCAGAAATCCGGCGCATTGTTCGAAAGCCTTGTCACCCAGACGAGGCACCTTGAGCAAGGCCTTGCGCGTGCGGAACGCGCCATGCTCATCGCGATGGCGGACGATATTCTCGGCCACGGCCGCACTCAATCCGGCAACCCGGGCAAGCAATGGCGCCGAAGCCGTATTCACATCGACGCCGACCGCATTGACGCAATCCTCGACGCGCGCAACGAGTGCGTGCGCCAGCTTCACCTGGTTGACGTCGTGCTGGTACTGGCCGACACCTATCGACTTCGGGTCGATCTTGACCAGTTCGGCCAGCGGATCCTGCAAGCGCCGCGCAATCGACACTGCGCCGCGCAGTGAAACATCAAGATTCGGAAACTCCTTTGCCGCAACTTCCGATGCCGAATACACCGAGGCCCCCGCTTCGCTGACAACAATCCTGGAGAGTTTCAGATCAGCGTGCTTGCGCATCAGTTCGGCGGCCAGACGGTCCGTTTCACGTGACGCCGTGCCGTTGCCGATGGCAATCAGATTGACGCCGTGTTTGCGACTCAAGCTGGCCAGCTCGGCAATTGACTGGTCCCACTGCTTCCTTGGTTCGTGCGGATAGATAACCGCCGTGTCGAGGAGCTTTCCGGTGCCATCAACAATCGCCAGCTTGACCCCGGTGCGGATGCCAGGATCGAGGCCCATCACCGTTTTCGGGCCGGCCGGCGCGGCCATCATGAGATCCTTGAGATTATCGCCGAAGACACGGATCGCCTCGGCCTCTGCGGCTTCACGTGCGCGGCCGAAAATATCGAGTCCAAGATGCAGGTGCAGCTTGACGCGCCAGGTCTGGCGACTGGTGTCGAGCAACCAGCGATCGCCCGGCCTGCCCTGGTCGACGATGTTGAAATGGCGAGCGACGCGGCCTTCGGCCTCGGCGTGACCGGCCGCTGCGGCCTCATCAAGCGCGACAGCAGGATCTTCGCTGGCCGACGAATTCGTGATTGGCGTGGTCGGTCGTGGTGCCAGTTCGAGATCGAGGATGCCCTCGTTGCGCGCCCGGAACAGGGCCAGCAGACGGTGCGAGGGAATCGTGCCGATCGCTTCGACGTGCTGAAAATAGTCGCGGAACTTGGCACCTTCACTTTCCTTGCCGGCCACCAGTCTGGCGCGGATCACGGCCTTGGCGCTCAGCCAGTCGCGCAAGCTGCCGACCAGAGCGGGATCCTCGGAGAACGATTCGAGCAGGATCGCCCTGGCCCCATCGAGCGCGGCCTTGGTGTCAGCGACGCCTCTGTCGCTGTCGACGAAGGCGATAGCCCGCTCCTCGGGGACCTGCGAAGGGTCTCCGCGCAAAACAAGCGCCAGCGGCTCCAGCCCGGCTTCGCGAGCAATCTGTGCCTTGGTCCGGCGCTTCGGCTTGTACGGCAGATAGAGATCTTCGATCCGTGCCTTGTTGTCGGCGGCAAGCAGCTCAGCGCGCAGGCTGTCGCTGAGCTTGCCCTGTTCGTCGATGCTCGCGATCACCGTCGCGCGACGATCCTCCAGTTCACGCAGATAACCGAGCCGCTCCTCAAGCAGGCGCAGCTGGGTATCATCCAATCCGCCGGTCACTTCCTTGCGGTAGCGTGCGATGAACGGAACGGTCGCGCCACCATCAATCAACTCGACGGCGGCACGGACCTGTTCAATGCGGGCGGCGATTTCTTCGGCAATTCTCGTTTCAATGCTCGACATTCTTTTCGGGCGTTCCTGATAGCTGGACAAAAATGCGCAGAGCCGCCGACGCGGCCCCCTGGTGTGATGGGCATGCAGGGATTCAGGCGACGCGCTTGTGCCGCTTGAGATGCACAAGCAATAGCGAAATCGCCGCCGGAGTGACGCCGCTGATGCGCTGCGCCTGACCGATTGTGGTCGGCATCGCGGACTTGAGCTTGTTCAGGACTTCGGCAGAGAGCCCACGCACGCCATCGTAATCAAAGCCGTCCGGGATCTCGCTGTCCTCGTGGCGGCGGCTGCGTTCGATTTCCTCGCGCTGGCGATCGAGATAGCCGGCGTATTTGGTCGCAATTTCGACCTGCTCGGCAACCTTTGCATCGGTGACCGCCGGGCCGATCCCGCTCAGCGAGGTCAGTTTGGCGTAGTCGAGCTCGGGCCGGCGCAGCAGATCAAGCACGCTCGCATCGCGAGTCAGTGGCACGCCGAGCTCACCGCTGATCGCGCTGCCCAGTGCATTGGCCGGCGTGACCCACAAGGCACGAAGACGCGCCTGTTCGGTGTCGATGGCTTCACGTTTGCGTTGCACACGCTCATGGCGCGCATCAGAGACGCAACCCAACCGATGACCGATCTCGCTCAGACGCAGATCGGCATTGTCTTCACGCAAGTGCAGACGATACTCGGCACGCGAGGTGAACATGCGGTAGGGCTCGATCGTGCCATTTGTGGTCAGATCGTCGATCAACACGCCGATATAGGCTTCATCCCGGCGTGGCGTCCACGCAGGCAAATCGCGCACGGCACGCGCTGCATTCAGTCCGGCGATCAGTCCCTGCGCAGCGGCTTCTTCGTAGCCGGTCGTGCCGTTGATCTGGCCAGCGAAGTAAAGGCCTCCAATGGCCTTGGTTTCGAGTGACGGTTTGAGCCCGCGCGGATCGAAGTAATCGTACTCGATGGCATAGCCGGGCCGCGTAATATGCGCGTTCTCGAAGCCGCGAATCGACCGCACCAGCTCCAGTTGCACGTCGAAAGGCAGCGAGGTCGAAATGCCGTTTGGATAGATTTCGTAGGTATCGAGTCCTTCCGGCTCGATGAAGATCTGATGCGACGACTTGTCGGAAAAGCGCACGACCTTGTCCTCGATCGACGGACAGTAGCGCGGCCCGATGCCCTCGATCTGGCCACTATAGAGTGGCGATCGATCCAGTCCACCGCGGATGATCTCGTGGGTGCGCTCGCTGGTATGCGTGATCCAGCAACTGACCTGACGCGGATGCTCATCGGGCGATCCCATGAACGAGAATGTCGGTGGCGGGTTGTCGCCTGGTTGTTCTTCGAGGCCGGAGAAATCGATGCTGCGCCCATCGATGCGCGGAGGCGTTCCGGTCTTGAGGCGATCGACCGCAATCGGCAGTTCCCGCATGCGCTCGGCCAGACGTTGCGCGGGTGCATCCCCGGCG
This sequence comes from Dokdonella sp., assembly GCF_035703485.1. Classification (GTDB taxonomy): domain Bacteria; phylum Pseudomonadota; class Gammaproteobacteria; order Xanthomonadales; family Rhodanobacteraceae; genus Dokdonella. The sequence goes on from NZ_DASSYD010000118.1 coordinate 50,441, forward strand.
CGACCGCCGGCGTGATTGCTCATGCCGATATGAATTTTTCCGGCAAGGAAGGTACCCGCGGTCAGGATCACGGTTGGCGCGTGGAAGCGCAGGCCCATCTGGGTCAGCACACCCGTCACACGGTCCCCTTCGATGAGCAGATCATCGACAGCCTGCTGGAACAGCTGCAAGCCTGATTGGGATTCGACCATCGAGCGAATGGCGGCCTTGTACAGGACCCGATCAGCCTGGCAGCGCGTTGCTCGCACGGCCGGGCCTTTCGAGGCATTCAAGGTACGCCACTGGATGCCTGCGCGATCCGCTGCATGCGCCATCGCACCACCGAGTGCGTCGATCTCGCGCACGAGATGCCCCTTGCCGATGCCACCAATGGCCGGATTGCAACTCATCTGCCCGATCGTTTCGATGCTGTGGCTGAGCAGCAGGGTGCGTGCACCGCTGCGTGCGGCAGCCAGGGCCGCCTCGCTGCCAGCGTGGCCACCACCGACGACGATGACATCGAATTGCTGGAATGGAATGGATGACATGGATTTGCCGCTTCGCTTCAGTCGCGCAAGTTTAGCAGTCTGTCGGATTTGGCACGGATACTGCTGTAGTCATATCGCACTCCCACTGGCACTAGGCGTATGCGAGCACGCCGAAGGTCGGAATTCAGGGGCTGGCCATGTGCCGGTGGGAGCAGCACCTGCTCAGGCAGGCACTGTTTCGATGATTGCAGGGCCCAGTCTCCCAAGAAGGCTGGCACCCGGCGGTCATAGGAACAGGGGGGATCCAAGAGGACCATATGCCGGGTGCCAGGTTGACTGGTCACGGCCCGATCAAACAATGCCACGCCTGCAAAGGGGTGGCATTTGTTTTTCGGGCGGGAGCGAAACCATATCCGTTACAGCGAATGACAGACTGTGACGCGAATCGCGGAAAAACGGCAAGCCCCGTTGTTGCAGATCATTGTCGGTCATTTTACGACAAGAAACGTCAACCCTGTCGCAAAAAAATCGATATTCAGCCAGTTTTCAGGATTTTGGTGACTTGGCACGCCCCTTGCTACTACTCAATTACCCACCCCAAGCCCAAGGAGTTCACCACCATGCTTACTTCTGCCACCATGAGTCTGAACCCGCTCTTCCTGCGCCACGACCTGATGATTGAACTCGGTCGCCTTGAAATGGCCATGCAGGACATGCGCGGTACAACCGCAACCGAACAACCCACTTCACAATTGCAGCAGCTGGAAAGTCGTCGCGCGCGCATCAACGAAGCGCTGAGCCGCCTGCCAGCCTGAAGCAACACACCAGGCAACATGCCTGGGGGGGTCCAGAAGACCGCGCTCTGCGCGGTCTTTTTTTTTGCGCCTGGCAGCCTGTCGGACTTTTTCACACGATTCCGGCGCTGGCGCCGGAGGCCGGAAAGTCGCAGCGCAAGGACTGAGGAGCGTGGTTTGGACATTCCAAATGAGCGACGACTGACGTAGCGATGGGGCTTTCCGGCCCCCGCAACGCCATTCGTCGCATTAGTATAAAAGGCCCTAGTCCCTACGCGAAGACGGACGAGGTGAAGGTGCCGAGCGCACTGGAGCAGGAGCAGGTGCAGAGCGGCTCATCGGTGCTGGAGCCGATCGAATAGAAGAACTGCGAACCGGAGTCGAGGTTCGGGATGTCGGCGCTGGACGCGGCGAGGATCGAAGGTTGCCGGTTGCACTTCTGCGCGCCGAAGGTGCGGCGAAACCGGATCGTACGCCAGGCTGGGTGCGCCGCCATTTCGCCGATACGGGAGCTTGCACGGTATCGCGCCGGATCAGTCCGGCTCGTACCGCACGATCATGCTCAACGCGTGCGCCGCGCGAGTTCGCCGAATTCTGATTTGGATACGATGGCTGCCACCAGATTGGCTGATAGCCATAGTAGTAAGGCCCAGGGTAGCCCCAACCATAGCCAAAGCCGAATGCACCGCCATAGCCGGATCCATAGCCATAGCCATAACCCGAACCGAAACCGTAGTTCGATCCTGCCCAGCCATAGCCATACGGAGATGAATTGATCACCACATCGGCTGCAGTGGCGCCGTAGTAGTAGTCGCCATTGCCCTCATAGCTGTAGTAGTTGC
>NZ_DASSYD010000119.1:0-28248 GCF_035703485.1 Dokdonella sp.
AGTGGGGAGTGGGGAGTGGGGAGGCAGTTGGCGGAAGAGCGGTGAGCGGCAAAAGCAGTTCAGGAAAATCTGACAATGCCGCGAAAATCCAACAATAAGACTTGATAACATTTCGAGCGCCGCGATGCTTCTCCCGCTCACCGCTCACCGCTCACCGCTCACTGCCCCACATCCACAAATGCCGCCACCTTGTCGGCGTCAAATGGCCAGTCGAGTTCACGTTCACTACTCGCGTCACGCAGTACCGGGACGCGCTCCCCGTAGCGCGCTTCGAGAATCAGGTCATCGTCAATCCAGACGCTCTTGAAATCAGGCATTCCGGCCTGGGCCAGAATGGCGATGGCCTCGTCGCAGAGCTGGCAGTCATCGCGCTGAAAGAGGATCCATTGGCTTGCCGGAGCTTCGGTCACGGCAGGTCCACTTTCTCAAGCGGCTGATCGTGGGCAGGATGCGCGCGCCAGAGTTCAGCCATGCTTTTGCCGCTGACGGGGTGCCGTGCATTCGGCGCGATCTCGGCCAGCGGCTTGATCACGAACACCTGTTCCAGCTCATCGCGTGGAATCTGCAAATGTCCCGGTCCATCGACGAGCAGATCACCGAACAGGATGATGTCGATATCGAGCGTGCGACTCGAATAACGTTCGACATCGCGGCGTCGGCCTTGGCGATCCTCCAGCGCGTGCAGCCACTCATCCAGCGCCTGGGGTGTCCAGTCGGTATCGAGGCCGACGGCGAGGTTGATAAACGCCGGGCCATCAAATCCGACCGCCCCGGTTCGGTAGGCCGCGGAGACCAGCAGCTCACCAAACTGATCATGCAGAGCATCGATCGCGGTACGCAAATTCCGTTCGGGTTCGATGTTCGAACCCAGACTCAAGTAGACACGCATCACAGGCGCGGGCCTTCGGCTGCTGCCTCGCGTGTGCCAACCGCTTCGATCGCCTCGCGCAAATCACTGCCGGCGGGCTTCTGGTACAAGCGCAGTCCGAACTCCGGCAGGATCGCGATCATGTGATCGAAGATGTCCGAGACGATGCCTTCGTAATCGCTCCAGGCCGTGGTCTTGGTGAAGCAATACAACTCAAGCGGAATACCCTCGCCGCTTGCCGCAAGCTGACGCACGATCAGGGTCATGTCCTGATGAATGCCCGGATGTGTCTTGAGGAAACTCAGGGCATAGGCGCGCAGGGTGCCGAGGTTGGTCAGGCGGCGCTGGTTGAGCGGGAATCGGCCGGCATCACCAAGCTCGCTGTTCCAGCTCGATACCTCGCTGCTCTTGCTGTTCAGGTAGTCTCGCAGCACGGTCGATTCCGCCATCCGCGAGATGTCCTCCTCGCCGATGAAATGCACGCTGCCCGCATCAATCAACAGGGACCGCTTGATCCGGCGACCACCCGCCTCGGACATGCCACGCCAGTTCTTGAACGGATCAGCGATCAGCTTCCAGGTCGGAATCGTGGTGATGGTCTTGTCCCAGTTCTGCACCTTGACCGTATGCAGGGCAATGTCGATGACATCGCCATCGGCCGCCGCCCCCGGAACCTCGATCCAGTCGCCAACGCGAAGCATGTCGTTGGACGTCAGTTGCATGCCGGCAACCAGGCCGAGAATGGTGTCCTTGAACACCAGCAAGAGAATCGCCGACAGCGCGCCCAGCCCGGACAGCAGAATCAGCGGCGAGCGGTTTATCAGGGTGGAAATGATGACCACGGCACCGATGATGTAGACCGCGATCTTGAGGAACTGGATATAGGTCTTGATCGATCGCGTGCCGTTGCTGCCGCGTCGGTAGATTTCTTCCAGCGAATCCAGGGTCGCCCCGATGGCGAGAATCAGGAACAGGATGGTGCCGGCCAGAGCAATACTTCGAATCAGCGTATCGAGCTCATCGGGAACGCCCGCAACGAAACCGATACCGAACTGGATAACCAGGGTCGGCACCAGCCGCGAGAGGTAGCGCAAGGCGCCATGCTCGACCCAGATATCGTCCCAGGTCCATGCCGTGCGCGCGGCCATGGCGCGAAATCCACGGACCAGCAAGCGACGGGTCAGCGTTGCTGCCAGCCATGCCAGCAAGATCAGGGCGGACAAGCCGCTGATCATTTGTGCCTGGGGCTGCATCAGCCATTGCATGATTGCTTCCACGCCTTACCTCTCTTTGAATTGGACTCAATGATTCAGATTTTGACTATCGCGGCGACGCCAAGCCGTGTCTACAATGCCGGCCCGGTTCGAAAGCAGCTGCAACCATGACCTATTGTGTGGGTATTCACGTCAACGGCGGCCTCGTGCTCGCCTCCGACACGCGCACCAGCTCCTCATTCGACGATGTGCGTGTACACGGCAAGATGCACGTTTTCGAGAAACCCGGCGAATGCGTCTTTGTGCTGATGTCGGCCGGCAACCTTGCCACGACCCAGGCCGTCATCGCCACCCTGCGTCGAGATATCGAAAATCCCGACGCCGCTTTCAGCCTGTTTTCGGCCAAGCGTCTTTATGAGGTCGCCGACTATATCGGCAAGGTCCTGGTCGCCAACCAGGCGCAGGCCGCTGAAAACGCTCAGCAAAACAGTGTCAGTGTCGAAGCAACCCTGATTCTCGGCGGTCAGATTGCCGGTGGCGAAGCGGCCGTGCGCCTGATCTACCCACTCGGCAACTGGATCAGCACCTCGCCGGAAACGCCTTACGTGCAGATTGGCGAGACCAAGTACGGCAAACCCATTCTCGAACGCATCATCGATCGCGAAACCACGCTCGAGAATGCAGCGCGATGCGCCCTGGTTTCGTTCGACTCGACGATCCGCTCAAATGTTTCAGTCGGGTTGCCGGTCGATCTCGCCTTCATCCGTGATGGCGAACTGCGCGTGGATCGTCAGGTGCGCATTGACGAAGACACTGAATTCTATACAGAGATCCGCCAGGCCTGGGCACAGAAGCTCACCGAGGCGGTGTACACGCTGCCACCGTTTCCATGGGAAACAACGACGTGAAACGCTTGACGGCCCTGTAGAAACCGAAGAAGGAATTCGGCGTTTGATTCATCCGACTGCACAATAATTTCCAATCAAGGCACATGCATCCCAGCAAGGTCGTCATCCTGCCCGTGAGCTCGTCACTCCAGCGCTGACTGGGGTCCAGTTCTTGCGTTTGCTGTAGCCCTGGCAAATTCCGTTCGTTGTTCCTCGGCAACTACCGCTCGCGCTCGATCTGCACGCCAACCGATTTCGAGCCGGTGACCGCACCCGGCTTGGCCAGGCGCAGGCGCACGTGGCCAACATCAAACTCATCGAGGATGATCGCCGCGCAGCGTTCGGCCAGGGTTTCGACGAGCTGGAATTCCGCGGCTTCGACGAAGGCGATCAGACGCTTGGACACGGCCTTGTAGTTCAGCGTGTCTTCGATGTCATCGCTCGCCGCCGGTTTGGTGTTGTCAAAGCGCATCTCGATATCCAGTGCGACCACCTGGCGGATTCGCCGCTCCCAGTCATAGATGCCGATGACGGTTTCGATGCGCAGGTCTTCGATGAAAACGATATCCATGGATTCAACTCGGATGTTGGTTGATTGGGTGTGATCGGATCAGGCCAGTGGCGACAGGGACTCAAGATCCCAGCGCGGGAACACCTTGATCTGCGCATCGTTGAATTGGCCCGCGTGCAGGCGGATTGAACCGGCCAGGGCAATCATCGCACCGTTGTCGGTGCAGAATTCGAGGCGCGGGAAGTAGGTCTTGAAGCCATCGGCAGCCGCCGCATCGACGAGTTGCGCACGCAGGCGACGGTTGGCACCGACGCCGCCGGCAATGACCAGACGTCTGGCGCCGGTCGCCTGCATCGCGCGCCGGCACTTGATAACCAGGGTTTCGACGATGGCTTCCTCGAAATCACGGGCAATCGAGGCGCGGACCGAATCGCTCTGGTCGCTGCGTTGCCAGGCCAGCAAAACCTGGGTCTTGAGGCCCGAGAAGCTGAAATCGAGACCCGGACGGTCGGTCATCGGCCGGGTGAAGCGAAATTGGCCAGGCTCAGCCGTTGCGGCCAGTCTGGCCAGGGTCGGACCGCCGGGATAAGGCAATCCCATCATCTTGGCGGTTTTGTCGAAAGCCTCTCCGGCCGCGTCATCCAGCGTATCGCCGAGCAATCGGTAGCGGCCAATGGCCGCAACTTCGATCAGCATCGAATGGCCGCCGGAGACCAGCAGAGCCACGAAAGGCGGCTCGGGTGGCTCCTCTTCGAGCATCGGCGCAAGCAAATGCCCTTCCATGTGGTGCACGCCGATAGCCGGAATCTCCAGCGCCCAGGCCATCGAACGGGCCGCCGAGGCGCCCACGAGCAAGGCTCCGACCAGGCCAGGCCCGGCCGTATAGGCCACGCCACCGAGGTCGGCGATACGGATCCCGGCCTCGGCCAGGGTTTGCCGGATCAGCGGCAGCAGCTTGCGTACGTGGTCGCGCGAGGCCAGTTCCGGCACGACGCCACCATATTCGGCATGCAACTGGACCTGGCTGTATAGCGCATGCGCGAGCAGGCCGCGCTCGCGGTCGTACACGGCGACACCGGTTTCGTCGCAGGAAGATTCGATGCCAAGCACCGGAACAGGTTTTGCATTGCTCGTTTGCATGAAATAGAATGCGCGGCTCGCCCGAGAGCCCGGGTGTCGAGTTTAACAGCGGAGAGACTATGCCAAGCGTCAAAGTTCGCGAGAACGAACCCTTTGAATTTGCCCTGCGCCGTTTCAAGCGCACCTGTGAGAAAGCCGGCGTGCTGGCTGAAGTGCGCAAGCGCGAGTTTTACGAGAAGCCGACCCAGGAACGCAAGCGCAAGCGCGCGGCTGCGGTCAAGCGTCATCTGCGCCGCGTCGGTCGCGACGTAACCAAGCGTCAGCGCATGTATTGATCAGGCGCTTGCGTGATCGCTTCGGTGATTCGCGTGACCGATTGATCGTGGGATCGGCTTCAGGCTGATTCCGCAACATCCGGGCTGAAACTTTCGGCCGGCACTGCCCACGCAGCGCCGGCCGTTTGTGTTTGTGCCAACTGAGGCCTGGACGATGAATCTCGCTCGGTTCGATTCGAGGCCAGATCAACCCATTGCTTCTCTCCCGCTTTTCAGCACTTGTCACGCAGCAGCCGCGACAGCCGAAAAAAACCAAACGAGGTGCACGATGTCACTCAAGGCCCGCATTACCGAAGACATGAAGACCGCCATGCGCGCGGGTGAGAAGGATCGTCTTCTCGTCATCCGTTTGATCCTGGCGGCAATCAAGCAGCGCGAAGTCGACGAGCGCATCGAGCTTGATGATGCGCAATTGCTCGCCATCCTCGAAAAGATGGTCAAGCAGCGCCGCGACTCGATCGAGCAGTACTCCGCAGCCAATCGCGAAGACCTGGCCGCTGTCGAGCGTGCCGAAGTCGAAGTCATCCAGAGCTATCTGCCCGCTCCGCTTTCGAGCGAAGAACTCGATGCGATCGTGGCCAGGGCCATCGCCGATTCCGGCGCAACCAGCGCACGCGAGATGGGCAAGATCATCGGTCTGGTCAAGCCGCAAGTCGTCGGCCGCGCCGATATGGGCCAGATATCCGAGCTGATCAAGGCCAGGCTTGCGTAGCAAGCCGGGATTCGAGAGTCGGGATCAGGGATTCGGGCTGTGATGCACGCTCCGGCGAATCCCGAATCCCGAATCCCCAATCCCGGCCCTTAAACTACGCCCATGGCTGGCCGCATTCCCGAACGCTTCATCGACGACCTCCTGACCCGCATCGATATTGTTGATGTGATTCAGGAGCGGGTGACCTTGAAAAAGGCCGGGCGCGACTGGTCGGCGCGTTGTCCGTTCCATGATGAGCGCTCGCCCTCGTTCACGGTCAGTCCGGCCAAACAGTTCTATCACTGCTTCGGCTGCGGCGCGCACGGCAGCGCGATCCGCTTCCTGATGGATTACGACCGTCTTGAGTTTCTCGATGCGATCGAGGAACTGGCCGCGCGGGCCGGGCTCAAGGTTGAATACGAGGGCGGTCAGCGTGAGGCGCCGCGCGAAGATGTCTCTGATCTCTACACGCTGCTCGATGCGGCGGCGAAGTTTTATCGCGAACAACTCGCGAAGAATCCGGCAGCGCGCGCGTATTTCGAGCAGCGCGGGCTCAATCAGGAAACCCTCAAGCGCTTCAACCTCGGCTACGCGCCGAATCAGTGGGACGGACTGAAGAACACACTCGGCACCAATTCGCAGCGCCTCGCCCTGCTCGACAAGGCCGGCATGCTCGCCAGCGGTGATCGCGGCAACAAGTATGATCGTTTCCGTGATCGGGTGATGTTCCCGATACTTGACCGACGCGGGCGGACGATTGCGTTTGGTGGTCGGGTATTCGAGAAGTGTGGCGATGGGTCGCCGCTTCTTGATTCTCGCGCACAGGAGGTGCGCACAGGTGCCAATGCAGATCAAAGCGAGGAACCTGAGCGCAAGGGCGCTGGCGGTCCGAAATACCTCAATTCCCCCGAGACACCGCTGTTCCACAAGGGCCGTGAACTGTTCGGCCTGTGGCAGGTGCGTGACGCCAATCAGAAAATCGCACGTCTGCTCGTAGTCGAGGGCTACATGGATGTGATCGCCCTGCATCAGTACGGCATCACCCAGGCCGTGGCCACGCTCGGCACCGCGACGACCAGTGACCATGCGGAAATCCTGTTCCGCAATTCGGCCGACGTGTACTTTTGTTTCGATGGCGATCGCGCCGGTCGCCAGGCCGCCTGGCGCGCGGTCGAATCGGTTTTGCCGCGCATGCGCGACGGTCGCCAGGCCTGGTTCCTGTTTGTGCCCGACGGCGAGGATCCCGATTCGCTGATCCGCGCCGAAGGCCTCGATGGCTTTGAGCAACGCCTCAAGCAGGCGACCCCGCTCAGTGAATTCTTCTTTGCCGAAACCGGCAAGGACGTGAACCTGAGCAGCCTCGACGGCAAGGCACGCCTGGCCGAGCGCGCGCGGCCACTGATCGGGCAAATTCCGGATGGGGCGTTCCGTGATCTCATGTACGCCGAACTGGAACGGCTCAGCGGCGCCAAAACAGTGTCGGGTTCATCTGCGCCACGATCGGCCGGCCGCACCCGCTCGCCCGCGCAACGTTCACTGGTGCGCACTGCAATCGCCCTGCTTGTGCACAACCCGGCGCTTGCGGCGGAGATTGAGCCACCTTGGACTTTTTCCGAATTGCGCCAGCCCGGTATTCCGCTGCTGATCGAGTTGATTGGTCTCGGCCGCGATCGCCCATCGCTGACCACCGGAGCCCTGCTCGAACAATTTGCCGAGCGCGAGGAAGCGGTCGCACTGAACAAGCTGGCAACGATGGACCTGCTCATCGATCCGGGCCAGGCGCGCGCCGATTTTCTCGGTGCGATTTCCCAATTGGACGTCCAGACGTCCCAACAGCGACTCGATGATCTGATCGCTCGCCAGGTCAATGGCGGCTTGTCCGAGCTGGAGCGTGAGGAATTGCGCCATTTGATGGCGAACAAGCCCGCGCATCGAAAGAAGCAGTAAGTTTCTCCTGCAACCGTAACTTGACAAGCACGCACGTGATCAGATCAACTTGCTGCATGTGCACAATCATTATTACGACGACCATGACTACGCCCCCTCGGGCGCGGTTCGTCGTGTGCAGATAAGGTTTCTCGCAACGACCCCGCAGCTCGAAGAGGCTGCGGGATGCTCGATCCCCACCCTTGACGAATGCAGGGCCACCCACTGGAGGCTCGATGAGTCCGTTTGCCAAATTGTCAGCCACGCTTGCTGCCACGCGTCACAACATTGCCGATAGTTCCGACAGCACGGCGCATCCACTGGCGGCGCACAAGTTCGGCGGCTCGTCATTGGCCGATGCCGACTGCTTTCGTCGCGTCGCCTCGATCCTGCTTGAGCGCAACGATGCAACGCAGGTCACCGTGGTCTCGGCCATGCAGGGCGTCACCAATACGCTGATTGCACTCGCCCAAACGGCGGCAGCCAAGGACCCTGCCTGGCAAACCCAATGGAGCGCACTGCGCGATCGTCACCTGCAGACCGCGCGCGAACTGCTCGATGAAAATTCCGGAGCGCTGAGTGTCTGGCTTGAGGCCAGGCTTGCGGATCTTGCCGACAAGCTCAAGGCGCTGGCGGTACTCGGCATCCCCGCGCGCGAGGCGCTTGAAACGATCCAGGGACTCGGAGAGGTCTGGTCCGCCCATCTTTTGCGTGCCCATATCCAGGCTCTCGGCCATGAATGCGCCCTGCTCGATGCGCGCGAAGTGCTGGTCGTCAATCACGCCGAGCTCGGCGTTGCCGTGGATTGGTCGGCCAGTGCGGCCCGCCTCGCCGACTGGCGCGCAAACCATCCGCAGCGTCGCGTCATCATCACCGGCTTCGTCGCCCGCGACGGCGATGGCCAACCGACTACGCTCGGTCGCAACGGCAGTGATTTCTCTGCAGCCATCTTCGCCGCCCTGTTCAATGCCGACGAGTTGCATATCTGGACCGATGTCGATGGCGTACTTTCCGCGGATCCGAGACTGGTTCCGGAGGCATTCTCGCTCGGTGCGCTGTCCTACCAGGAAGCCTGTGAACTGGCCTATTTCGGGGCCAAGGTGATCCATCCACAGACGATGTTGCCGGCCATGGCGCTCGGTCTGCCGATTCACATTCGCAACACTTTCAAGTCTTCGCACCCCGGCACCTGTATCGCTTCCCGTGGCGAGTCCATCGAGGGGCCGGTGCGCGGACTTTCGCTGGCCGACCAACTGGCCATCGTCAATGTCGAAGGTGCCGGCATGATCGGTGTGCCCGGTACCGCCGAGCGCGTATTCGCCGCATTGCGCGATGCCAGGGTGTCAGTGGTGATGATTTCCCAGGGATCATCGGAACATTCCATCTGCCTCGTGGTTCGTGGCGCGGATTGCACGCGTGCGGAAGTCGCCCTCAAGACGGTGTTCGGGCGCGAACTTGGCGAGGGCCAACTCCAGGCCATCACGGTGACCCGCGACATCAGCGTGCTCGCCGCCGTCGGTGATGGCATGACCGGCACGCCCGGCGTGGCCGCACGCCTGTTTGCCACACTCGGTCGGGCCCAGGTCAACATCCGCGCTATTGCCCAGGGCGCCTCGGAGCGCAATATTTCGGTCGCTCTGGCCAGCGCCGATGCCGCTCGCGCCTTGCGCGCGGCACATGCCGGGTTCTGGCTCTCGCCGCAGACACTCTCGGTCGGCGTGATCGGCCCCGGCAATGTCGGTCGCGCCCTGCTCGACCAGCTGCGCGAAGCGATTCCGCGCTTGCGCCGCGAGGCCAATCTGGATCTGCGCGTGCGCGCCATCACTTCGAGCAGAAAATTGCTGATCAGCGAACGTGGTGACCTGCCTGCCGACTGGTCGGCACAACTCGCCTCCAGCGAATTGGCCGCCGATTTCGAACGCTTCACCGATCACGTACAGGCCGCACATTTGCCGCATGCCGTGGTCATCGATTGCAGCGCCAGCGATGAAGTCGCCTCGCACTATCCGGCCTGGCTCGGCGCTGGCATCCATGTCATCACACCGAACAAACAAGCTGGCTCCGGTTCGCTTGCGCGCTGGCAGGCGATTCGCGAGGCGCGCGCGGGAGGCGGTGGGCGCTGGCGCTACGAGGCCACGGTCGGTGCCGGCCTGCCGGTGATCTCGACCCTGCGCGATCTGATCGACACTGGTGACAAGCTGATCGCCATCGAGGGGATCCTGTCGGGCACGTTGGGCTGGCTGTTCAACCGCTTCGATGGCAGCCTGCCATTCTCGGCTCTGGTTCGCGAGGCGCTCGCACTCGGCTATACCGAGCCTGATCCACGTGATGATCTGTCCGGCCTCGATGTTGCAAGAAAGCTCGTGATCCTCGCCCGTGAGGCCGGTCAATCGCTCGCGCTGGATGATGTCGATGTGCAGGGACTGGTGCCCGCCGAATTGCTCGATCTCGACAAGGACCAGGCGCTGGCCGCGCTCGATACGCTGGATGCGGCAATGGCAGCGAAGCTTGAAGCCGCACAAGCGAAAGCCTGCGTGCTGCGCTATGTCGCGCGCCTCGATCACGAAGGCAGGGCCAGTGTCGGCCTGGTCGAACTGCCGGTCGCCCACGCTTTTGCCAATCTGCGCCTGACCGACAATAGCGTCCAGTTCACGACGGAACGTTATGCCGACAACCCGCTGATCGTGCAGGGACCGGGTGCCGGCCGCGAGGTGACCGCTGCCGGCATCTTTGCCGATTTGCTGCGCCTTGGCTCGGCGCTCGGAGCGCGCTTGTGAATTCCATAACCGCCTTCGCCCCGGCCAGCATCGGCAACGTCGCGGTTGGTTTCGACATTCTTGGCCAGAGCATCGACGGCATCGGTGATCGAGCAAGCGTTCAGCGCATCGACGCGCCGCTGGTGCGCATCGATGCAATCCGTGGCTGTGTGCGCAACCTGCCACTGGATCCCATGCAGAACACGGCCGGGCGTGCCCTGGTCGCGATGCGCGAGGCACTCGAACTTCCATTCGGTTTCAGCATCGAGCTCGACAAGGGCATCGCGCTCGGTTCCGGCATGGGCGGATCGGCGGCGTCGTGTGTGGCAGCGCTGGTCGCGGCGAATGCCTTGCTGGATGAACCTCTGACGCATGAAGCCCTGTATGAATTCGCTCTCGAAGGCGAAGCGGTTTCGAGTGGCAGTCGGCATGGCGACAATGTCGGCCCGATGCTGCTCGGCGGCCTCGTGCTGGCAGCAAATGGACGCTTGCTGCGTATTGAAGTACCGGATGCCTGGCACAGCGTGGTTGTGCATCCCGAAGTCGTACTCGAAACCCGGCGTGCGCGCGAAGCCTTGCAGGGTGCGTATGCGCTGACCGAATTCGTCGAACAGAGTGCCAATCTCGCCCTCGTCCTCAGCGGCTGTCATCGTGGTGATGCCGAGCTGGTTCGCGCCGGATTGGCCGATGTGCTGATCGAACCACGACGTGCGCCGCTGATCCGCGGCTTCCATGCGGTCAAGCAGGCCGCGCTCGAACTGGATGCGATGGGTGCTTCGATCTCCGGCGCAGGGCCCAGCGTGTTTGCCTGGTTCGAGACCCGCGCCGGAGCCGAACGTGGTGCCGTGGCGATGCGTGCGGCGTTCGAGCAGACTGGCTTTTCCAGCAGCGCCTACCTCTCTCCGATCAACGGCCCGGCGGCCACGGTGCAGGCATGAAATTCATCAGCACGCGTGACCCCAGCATCAGGGTCGACTTGAGCAGCGCGCTGCTCGCGGGATTGGCCGCCGATGGCGGATTGTATATGCCGCAACAGTTGCCACGGTTTTCACCGGGGGATTTCGACCATCAGGAATCAATAGCGGAAATCGCCACGCAACTTCTGCAACCCTTTTTTGCCGATGATCCACTTGCCGACGAACTCGCTGCGATCTGCAACGAAGCGTTTGACTTCCCGGCACCGCTGAAAGCTCTTGCCTTGGATCAGACCTGCGTGCTCGAGCTGTTCCACGGCCCGACTGCGGCGTTCAAGGATTTCGGTGCGCGTTTTCTTGCCGCGTGCATGAAGCGTCTGCGCAAATCCGATCAACCGGTATTGACCATTCTTGTTGCGACCTCGGGCGATACCGGTGCCGCCGTCGCCGCCGCATTTCATGGCCTGGCCAACCTGCGCGTGGTGGTGCTCTACCCGGATGGCCGTGTGTCGCCGCGCCAGGCGCATCAGCTCGGCTGCTTCGGCGACAACGTGACCGCCTTGCGTGTGGCTGGATCGTTCGATGATTGCCAGCGCCTGGTCAAGCAGGCGCTGTCCGATCCCGAGTTGCAGGCGCAAGTTCCATTGAGCTCGGCCAACAGCATCAGCCTCGGCCGGCTGTTGCCGCAGATGTCCTACTACGCGCATGCGGCGCTGGCGCACTGGCGGCAAACCGGCACCTCGCTCAACTTCGTCATCCCGACCGGCAATCTCGGCAATGCCATGGCCGCGATCCTTGCGCGAGCTTGTGGTCTGCCGATCGCTGACATCGCCCTCGCCACGAATGCCAATCGTGTGCTGCCCGAATTCTTTGCCGGCAACAGTTACGCGCCACAGCAGAGCGTGGCGACCCTGGCCAATGCCATGGATGTCGGCGCTCCGAGCAATTTCGAACGCTTGCGCCATCTCTATGCGGATGCCGACGAGCTGCGCGCAACGTTCAAGGTGCTTGCCGTGGATGACCCGGCCATCCGTGCAACCATCAAGGCCGCAACGCAGAGATATGGCGAAGTCTTTTGCCCGCATACGGCGTGTGCCGCGCGCGTCCTTGAACAACTTCGCGAACAGGGCTGCCAGGGTCACTGGGCAATGGTTGCCACCGCCCACCCGGCCAAGTTCGAGCAGATTGTCGAACCTCTGGTCGGCCACGCGCTGGTTCCGCCCGACGCTCTCGCCGAACTGCTCGCGCGTCCGGCATCGGCCGAGCCTGTGCGGCCCAGTTACGAGGCCTTGCGCCAGACTCTCACAAGCCGGAAATTGCCGTAAAATTCGCCTTGCAACGTGGAAACCGGGATTGACCGGGCCACTCGAAGACCTTGGCGTGGCTGAATCGCCATCTAGTCCGAATTCACCAGGAATCGCAAAACCATTCGCAAATCATTGTTATAAAAGCGTTTTTTTGAATGGCGGCTGCGCTTTGCGCACAAACCTCATGGCATTGCAAGATTGTCGCGCAAAATTTTTATCCTGCCCAGTCGCTTTGCAGAACAATCATCTGTACAGTACGCGAACTGTGTTTGCCAGGGTCACTGTGAATCGTGGCCCGATGTGGTCGAATTTCACGATTCCATCGTTCCGATTGCGCGCTCCTTAGCAACCTCAGTCTCGCCCCCAGGGAGTTCCCGGGGACGTGAATACCATTTCATTTGAGTTTGTCAGGAGTTAGTTATGTCCAATCGCCAGAACGGTACCGTCAAGTGGTTCAACGATGCCAAAGGCTTCGGCTTCATTACGCCGGAAAGCGGCCCCGACCTGTTCGTGCATTTTCGCTCGATCCAGGGCAGCGGCTTCAAGTCCCTGCAGGAAGGCCAGCGCGTGACGTTTGTCGCCGTGCAGGGCCAGAAAGGCATGCAGGCTGACGAAGTTCAGGTTGCCTGAATCTCGCGCCATTGCTTGATTGAAACCCCGGGTGGAAGCGCCCGGGGTTTTTTATTGCCTGCTATTCCGCGAATCCAGTCTTCCCGGCAACCTGCCGGAGTTGACTCGGCTGGGCTGCTAGCCCGGACTATTCATGAAAAACACACGCCCTCGCTTGCCCCTTGAATCCACACGACTTTCCGCTCATTCAGCGATAGAGCCCGCTATCCCTTCAATCGCAAAAAACCGTGTGAATCCAATGGCCTGCACGATCATCGCGCGTATTCATGAATAGTCCGGGCTAGCGATCGCATTTCGTGATGTCGTTCAAATCCGGCACGGGAGTCTGCAGCTCAACACCGGTCAAAGACCCAGTTCCTGGCGCAGCATACTCGCGATGGATGCGTCCACTTCCGGCATACCAAGCACACTGCTGCGTTCGATATGCTGGACCAGCGCCTCAACCTGGTCGCGTCCACCCGGGTCGGCGATGGCCTGTCGCGGTGTGCGCCCGTTCAACGCGGGCAAAGCACTATCAATCCACGTCCGATAGTGCTCTTTCAGGTGTGAGCTCACCAGCGCGAGTATTTCCGGATCGTTAATGTCGATTTTTTCGCCATCCGCATCTTGACCATCGATCGCAAGCGCCTGATCCAGGGTCTGAACTTCATCAAGCACGAATCTTGCACTGGCTCCGAGGATATCGCTGATGATCTGCCGCAGTTCATCCGCATCTTCTGGAAAATCAACCTCGGCGATCAGCTGGCCGTCCTCGATCCAAAGGGTGCAAAGCGGAGTCGGCAACTCAGCCGGGATCGCATCGTCCATGTCCTGCCAGTCAAACCGTGCGTATTGCAACGTGCCTTCCCCATCGCGCTCGGTTAGTTCGTCCCGCGGACACATGCCGAGCGCCCTGGCATCAGGATGTCTCAGCAGCTCAAGCGCCTTCTCTTCCGAGTCGATGTCGAAAATCAACCGATGGATCTCGATGTCGTCATCAACGAAATTCAGCATATCGTCATGTTCTGGATAAAGCATCGGATCGGACAAATCCAGATAAAGCTCACGCAATTCGATATCCCACATACCGAGGTCGATGTCTGCGTGATCGATGCCGGTGTTGTCGGCGTTTGTGCGCACGCGCGCGGTCAATTCGAATATGGGCAGTTTGTCCTCTGGCGGCAACGCCACCGGGCTGGTCGCCTCCAGCAGCGTAACTCCCTGAGCCACCGCCAACTGTCCGAAAATCACGTCGTGTACTTGAACAGATTGCGATGCGGTGCGCTCCAAAACCTCGTGCATTTGTCCAGTCAACAGATTGCACAGGGTAAATCCCTGCCCCGGTTCGCAGTGGGTCACTTCAAAAAAGCTGAACGGATGCGCCAGGCACGATTGCAGATATTCAATCATCAGCGGCGACAACTTGCGGCGTTGCTTGGCGAGAAAGAGCTGCGTTGGAGTCACTCGATGCAGCGCCGAGTCGGCGACTCCGGTCTCATCCGGATCGGGTGACCAACGATGGAACAACCAGGGCAAGAAAACAGGAGCATGCGGCGTACGCGGATCGTACGATGCATCATCGTCAACCCAAAGTTCGAACTCCGACCACGCTTCGTCGACCGCATCAAGGCCGTATTGCTCGACCACAAAGCGCAGCATGCGCGGCGGAAAATCCTCCAGCTCGCTGCGGATGCGCCGCCACGTCATCTGCGCAGGCGAATTGGCAAATGCATCGGCTGCGGCGAGGCAACAGTGCTTGTATTTTTTTCCGCTGCCGCAGGGACAGGGGTCATTGCGTCCGGTTTTCATGGAGCCATTGTCGCGGCAAATTCATGCAAGGCGCAATCCTGGAGTCAGTCCCGACAAGGTCCGTTTCGGCAACCTGGCATCGCGTGTTCTCGTCGCGAACAGGTGCGGCACGCCTTCGAGCGGATAGACATCGAGAGCGAATCCGCCAGCAAACGATATCGCTGCGCGTGCGTAGTACCCCGTAACACGGGTCATCGCTATCGCCACCGCAACCCAGCCTGCTCCCTCGCCCCCCAATATCCGGTCGGGTCGATATAGGCCATCGGGTTGTTGAACACGTAGCTGTAGCGATTCAGGCTCTGGCTGTTGCCGGGTGCCTGTATGAACGGATCGGCCTGCAGGAAGCGCCCGAGGTTCAGATCGTAGATGCGCCCACCCATGTGGACGATGCCAACTGAGTCGACCTGCTCGTGGCCGGTGTAGCCATGGTGCGTCGTGTCTTTCAGTTCGTTGCCGAGCGTGATCGACCAGAGTGCAGGAGCATGCCAGTCAGCCCAGGCGCGGCGCTTGCCAAACGGATCGAAGCTCATGCGCGCACTGGCGTTTATCGGCATGCCGTAGTCATCGAGCACGGCGTACGTCGATCCTTGAGCATCGGTGAGCAGGTATTCGCGCCGGATCGTCTTGGCACTGCCGGTACCGCGTTGGACGATGATCACGCCGCCGACACAGCGGCGAACTTCCTGGAATGCACTCGGATTGGTGCCGCTCGCCGTCCAGCAGCAGATTGTGCGTGTCCCGGTTGTTCCGGTCGTGCCATCGCCCGAGTCTAACTCTAGCGATGGTACGATGGTAGACCTGACCCCGAAGCTGCCGAAGCTGCCGCAAAGTTCCATGGTACGATGGTAGACCTGACCCCAAAGCTCCAGGTGGGGCGTCGGCGTTGACTTCGGTAAATTTGACTTCACCGAAAGCAATGCCGGTCGTTACGCCCGATCTCCTGCTGAATCGCTATCCGCATCACCTCGGCATCTGCAATCTGTAGCTTTCGCATCGTCCTTCTCCCAGAGAGAATTACGAGCGGAGCATAACATTATGCTGCGTTATTTATGTCGTCGTGTTTAGCACGATATAAATTGACAAAGGGGTTGCTACGACTACTTCAAGCACTTATCAATCGAGACTGACACTATCGACTACATTCTACTTTATATCTATTTATCTAATTAACAATAGAATGTATTTCATATGAAATACACCTTTCTTTACTTAGCTTAACAACTAGAGAATAAGGCTTTGATTCGCGGACAACAATCATCATCAACCCATCTGAATTCTCATCCAGCCTTACTTCACGCACTTCCTCAAATGTGGCATCCATAATAGCTTTCTCAATTTCCGCTCGTCTATCTGAAAATGGAGAAACGCGACACGAAGAATTTTCAGACTGGCCACGGAGCGAACCTTGAATCGCATCGAACGCTATCCGAGCAATTCCCGAGCGTTTACGCTCGACATTCAACCCTCTCGGCTTTGCCGAATTTCCGGGAGCTGCACATGCAACAGCGACGAGCTGAACAACAAGAAATATTACGATTATTTTGCGGATGCCGAACATACAGTTAGTGGCCACCAGAATACCCATCATAGAGAATCGAAATATCGGAGGGCGTAATATACCTCGGCCTGTCATTGCTCATGATGCTATTTAAACCGGCGGCTCTGTTCTTCACAAACCCAAAAATATGACCAAATTCATGGACCGGCGTGTCTGGATATCCTGTTGACGAGTAATAGAGATTCCTGCCTCCAGGATCCGCAGCCCCAAGGCCATATGTGCACGCTGAGGGAACGCAATTTGTCAAGTAGAAATCGGTATTGCTGTTTGCAAGGGAATCTATATGGCCGATGAGAACCACTCGAATCTTTGCGGTATAGGTTGTCTGACCATCTGATACTGTCGTGTTCCATCCTGACACCGCTGTTGAGATGTACCACTCCGCAAGTTCATTTGGTATCGCTGGATCCCAAGCAAATGTAGTGACTCCAAAATCTAGCGTCTTGTTTCCATCAACGCTAGTTGTGACAACTCGAGGCTTTAGACGCAAATTCGCATAAAAATCGTCACCCTGATCAGCACCTCCTTCATTGGATGCATCTGACCTTGCAACCGCCCTCCCCATAGCAAACTGAAACGCCGACGTAATCGCCCCATTCGCAAACTTCCCACCCGTCGCCCGCGACACCGTCCCACCAATCACCGCCGCGACAACCGTCTGTCCAGCAGGATTGGATGAGGCCGCTTCCGGAATTGGCGACAAGAATGCACTCGCGCCCGCTGTCACAAACCCATTGCCAAAGCGCCCACCCTGTAGCTCAGCCATGACGCCACCGGTAACGCCCGAGGCGAGCGCCAATTTACTGTACGCAGCGATGCCGTCGCCACTAGCAATGTTTACACCTCGAACCGAGAACTTTTGGGCAACCCCGAAAAACGCCAATGAGCTGATTCCACCCACAACAGCGCCGCGCAAATTGCCTGACTGAACCGCGCCGGCGGCGAATCCGCCCGCAAACGATATCGCCGCTGCATTGCTCGCTGCACTAGCGCCACCGGCTGATAGGTCTGCACCTGCGTAGTACCCCGTAACACAGGTAATTGCTATCGCCACCACAGTCCGCAACCCCGCCTGCTCCCTCGCCCCCCAATACCCGATCGGGTCGGTATAAGCCATCGGGTTGTTGAAAACATAGCTGTAGCGATTCAGGCTCTGGCTGTTGCCGGGTGCCTGTATGAACGGATCGGCCTGCAGGAAGCGCCCAAGGTTCGGGTCGTAGATGCGTCGAGTCAAAAAGAAGCCCGGGCATGCCCGGGCTTCTGGTTTTACGCTGGAACTTGAAGCTTACTGACGTTTGACCGCCACGGTGATGTGGGCCGGTGGGGCGTCGGCGTTGACTTCGGTAAATTTGACTTCACCGAAAGCAATGCCGGTCGTTGCGGCCGTGGTTGTCGCGGTGATGAAGATCGTCACTGTCTCCGGAGCAACGGGTGGAGCTGTGGTTTCGAAATCGCCGGTAAAGATATGCTCGGGATTGTCGATTCCTGCGCCAGTGAATGTGAAGGTCGTCGGGGCGACTGTTACCGTAACACCCGGTGGTTGATCGACAGTCACGTTCCAGGTGGTCGGTTCCGACGATGTATTGCGCAGGTGGCGTACCCACGTATACGCAGGTGCGACGTTGCTCAATCCGGTAACGCGTACGGACGGCAGGTTCAGTTCCTTGACGTTGATCGAACCACCACTCGGGTTGGCAGCAAGGAAGTTTGCGTAGGTCTCGTCCATGACAAAGCCGGCGAAAGGCGCTGCGGACAGATCGACCCGGCCATTGCCCACATCGTCAATATCCCATGGCGTCGATTCGTCTTCCTTCGTGCCGGTGATTTTTGCCGTCAACTGCAGAGCGGATTTCACCTCGGTCGGAGTCCAGTCCGGATTCACAGCACGCACCAGTGCGGCGGAGCCGGCCAGATGCGGACTCGACATCGAGGTACCACTGATCGAGTAGTAGTTTCCGTCGGCGGCTCGCCCTGCCGCATAGATGCTGACGCCAGGACCGGTGATATCCGGCTTGGTCAGATCAGCCAGATTTCCCGGTGTTGGACCGCGGAAGCTGAAGTCGGCCAGTACATCGGGCTGGACCGGACCCGCAATACGCGCTTCCAGGCTTGCGGTAGTCGGCGTCGAACCATTGCTGGTAATGAAGCTGTTCATCGCCACGCCAGCAGCCTGGGTGATGCTGTAGGCCGGAATCGTTGCGCCATCGGTGTTCATGTTGATGGTGCCGAAGGTGTTGTTGTAGATAATCACCTGATCGGCGCCGGCAGCTGCTGCATTGGCGACTTTTTCGGTAAACGGGCAAGTACCACGCTGGATCAAGGCGACCGCACCGTTGAAGAAGTTGGCCGGAAACGCACCGCCTGCCGTGCAACCGATCAGATTGGTTGCGGATACGCGGATTTCCTTGTTGGTGAACGGGACCGCAGTCGTCATGTGGCTGCCGAGGGCGGCCAACAGATTCTGCGTATCAGCCGGCGGCGTGCCTGGACCGGTCGCGGAAACGCCTGCGCCAAGGTTCACGTCCTGAGTTGATGCAGCGACGGTCATCACCCACGGGCCTCGATGGTTAACCTGGCCTACCGGATTCGTGATCGTGGCGTTGGTGTTGCCTGCCGAAGCGGCGACCACGATATCGGTATTGACTGCATCGAGGAAGGCCCGATCAGAATCAGCCCACGGGTTGGTGCCGCCGGAAATTGAGTAGTTGATGACGTCGACGCCATCAATAATCGCATTTTGAATGCCGGCGCTGATCGCGGAACTGGAGCACTGATCAGTCGCGCAAACCTTGTAGGTTCGCAGGGAAGCGCACGGAGCCACGCCTGACATCTGCGTGTAGGGAACAGGGAGGTTCGGCGATGGCGATGCGGAATTGGTTACGGTGTTGCCGGCGGCGGTGCTGGCCGTGTGCACGCCATGGCCAGAAGCGACCGCTTCCGGATCCGGGCCGTTGCAGACACCTGCTGTCGAGGTCGCGCAATCGACCGCACTGAGCAGCTTGTGATCGCTGGGACCGAAGCCGCAAGTGGCGTCATCAGCAAACGAGGGATGGGTCGAGTTGACGCCGGTGTCGAGGACTCCAACAACAACACCCTTGCCGCGACTTTTGGCGCCACCGGGGATCGCCTGATTCCACACGGTATCAGCGCCAATGAAGATCGGGCCACGGTAAGTATCGAGGTGATAGATCTCTTCCTGCTTGACCGAGGCCACGCCGGGCGCATTGGCAATCTTTGCGGCCTCGGCAGCGGTCAGCCTGGCAGCGATGCCGCTGTCGGTAATTTCGTAGGTATGGGTGACTTCGAGCGGATGCCCGAGCAGCGAGGACATCGTGGCAATGGAGTCCTGCTGGCGCTCACGCAGGTAGGCACGATAATTTTTGGTGTCCGCACTGGCTGCGTCGAACTTGCTTGCACGTGCATTCGGATCCGGGGCGGTCGCGCGCAGATTGGCGACGCCACCCTTGTAATGTAGTGCACCGGCATCGGTGAACTTGATGATGTAGGTGTTGACCGCATTGGCGGTTTGATCACCGCTGTTGGTGGCATGCGCATGGTTTACCCAAGCATTGCCACCAAGGCACGCGCCGATTACGGCTGCGAGGGCCGTCACTCGTATTGATGTCGCCATTGCCAGACTCCGAAATTGAATTATATAAAAACATAGTAGGGGAATATCCGCCCCCATCAGGCAGCCGTCAACCTTGAATACCCCAGTAGCGGACTCGGTTTTATAGCATCGCCACCCGGCCCGGGCAAATGCATGCGTCTCTGTTCAGCTTGTTCAGATTGCCTCACCCGGCGCGCAGAACAGCAAGCGCGGCAGCACAACCCGCCCTGGGGCCCCGTCAACGCTCCGACCCGGGACCGGGGCCGACAACGGGAGCGAAAAATGCTGCGACTGCAGCAAAATCATCCGTTCGCGGCATTGCCGGCAAACTGGCGAGGAAGATGCGTCCGTAGCCCTTGCTGGTCAGGCGCGGATCGCAGAGGACGAGGACGCCGCGATCATTGATATCCCGGATCAGGCGTCCCGCACCTTGCTTGAGCGCGATTACGGCATTCGGGATCTGCCATTCGACAAACGGGTTGAGACCGGACTCGCGCAACACTTCGAGCCTGGCAACGAGAACCGGATCGTCGGGTGCGGCAAACGGCAGCTTGTCGATGACGACGACGCTGAGGGCTTCGCCAGCGACATCGACGCCTTCCCAGAAACTGGCCGCGCCCAGCAGCACACCGTTTCCTGATTCGCGAAAACCGGCGAGTAGCTGATGACGCGGTGCGGAGCCTTGCACAAACAGCGGATACGGCACGCGCCCTTCGAGCAGTTCGGCGGCGCGGCGAAGCGCGCGGTGCGAGGTGAACAACAGAAAGGCCCGCCCGGCCGAGGCTTCGAGCACGGGCAGCACGGCCTCGATGACTTTATCGGTGAAATCGCGTGCGCTCGGTTCGGGCAGACCTTTCGGAAGATAGGCCAGTGCCTGGTTGGCATAGTCGAACGGGCTGTCGAGACACAGTGATGCTGGATCCTCCAGGCCGAGTTGCCGGGCGAAATGATCAAAGCGCCCGGCGATCGACAAGGTCGCCGAGGTGAAGATCCATGCCGCGTGGCTTTGTTCGCGCAACTCGCGCAGCGGTTGCGAGAGATCCAGCGGCGTTGCGTGCAAGGCGAACCCGTTCTGACTCAATTCATACCAGTGCACCGAGTCGCGCGCACCGCTGTCACACAGATGGGTCAGGCGCGCACTCATCGCCATCGCGCGCTCGTGTACCGCGGCGAGACCACGACTGCGTTCGGCATGCGCATCGAGCCCGGCGGCGAGTTCATCGAGGGCGACACGCACACCTTCAAGTTCGCGCTCGACCTCGGCATCACGCTCGATGACAACAAACGCCGCCTTGGACGGAAAGCGATCCAGGGCCAGGCGCAATCGGCGCACCGCCGGCTTCATTTCTTCGATCATCGGCTGCAAGGTCGCCAGCGCACCACTGACCGAGGCGCACTCGGCCAGCGCGTCGGTAGCGAGCTCGGTCAACTGGCGCGCGGTCAGGGTGATCGAGAAAAACTGCCCGGCCAACTCGGGTACCTGATGGGCCTCGTCAAGAATGAAGGCGTGGGCACCGGGCAGGATTTCACCGAAGCCTTCCTGCTTGATCGCCAGATCAGCAAACAGCAGGTGATGGTTGACCACGACGATGTCGGCTTCCTGGGCGGCGCGGCGCGCCTTGACCACGAAACAATCGCTGAAGAACGGACAGTCGCTGCCGAGACAATTCTCGGTGGTCGAAGTAACCCGCGGCCACAGTGGCGAATCCTCGGGCAACTCGGCGAGCTCGGCGCGATCGCCGCTTTTCGTTGCCGTTGACCAGGCATGGATCGTTTGCAGCTGACTGACCTGCTCGCGATTGACGAAGCGGCCTTCATTGCGCGCTTGTTCGAGTCGATGCAGGCACAGGTAGTTGGCCCGGCCCTTGAGCAGGGCTGATGACAGGCGCGCACCGAGAACGCTGCGCACGCGCGGCAAATCGCGGTGAAACAACTGATCCTGCAGGGCCTTGGTGCCGGTCGAGATGATCACGCGCTTGCCCGACATCATCGCCGGCACGAGATAGGCAAAGGTCTTTCCGGTACCGGTACCGGCCTCGGCGATCAGGGCGTGACGATCATCGATGGCCTCGGCCACGGCGCGCGCCATCAGCTGTTGCACTTCACGAGGCACGAAACCCGGCACTTCGCGGGCAAACGGCCCTTCCGCTCCAAGCAGTTCGTCGGCGGCTTCATCCATGATTCTGGCCCGCGGTCAGCGCGCTGCCACGGCCGACATGGATGCCAATGGCGCGGTTGCGCTCAAAGGCGCACCGGTCGCTTGACCGTGCATTCCTTGCGCCGCTTTTCGGCGTGGGGCAGGTAGTCGTTGTCGCCGAAGGATTTGCGCGCCTCGATGATGGTCTGCCAGTTCTGCACGCACAGCGTGCCGACCTGCGGGCCCTTCTTGAAGCTTTCATAGGCGAGCTTTTCAGCCTCGATGATATTGCCGCGCAGGAACTCAATCTCGGCTTCTTTTTGCAGGATATCGGGTGCATCCGGGGCCAGCGCCTGCGCCTTCTGGATGGCAACATGGGCATCATCGAGTCGCTGCAACTGTTCAGCTTGCTCAGCCTTGGCCAGGAAACCTTCGACCGCCGGATCGCGCAAGGGATTTACCTGCAAGGCCGAATCATCGCCCGCACCAGCGGCGCGGATTGCCTTGACCGCGGCAATGCGATCCGTATCCGGGCGAACCACACTGGGTGCTTGCTTGGGAGTCGGGTTGGAACAGGCCATAAGCAAAGCACTGAAAACAAACAGTACGAACGGCCGGAGCTTGCGGAGAGTGATTTTCATGAAGCGCGATGACGGGATTCGGAAGTCGGCAAGCATAACGTCAATTGTCTTTCTGGCCGAACCATTCGCGGATGCGATCCATCGCGCAGCCTTCTCGATCAGTCGGCGCATAACCCTCAACAAACGGCAACTCGCGCGCGCCCGAGCAGACCGCATCACTGAGACGACCATTTTCAGGATCGATCCAGACACGCTCGATGCCTTCTTCGGGCGGCATCAACGGCTGCGCGGGCAAACGCTTGAACAGATCGATCCAGACTTTCAGCGCGCCGGTCGACCCGTACAAGCCGGTCGGCCGATTGTCGTCACGGCCAACCCAGACCACGCCGAGCTGGTTGCCGCTGAATCCGGCGAACCAGGAATCACGCTGGGTATCGCTGGTGCCGGTCTTGCCGGCAGCATGCAAATCACCGAGACCGGCCGCGCCGATCGAGCGTGCGGTGCCCGATTCGACCACCTGCTGCATGGCCCAGGTGACCAGGCGAGAGGCCGCCACGTAGTCGCCGGTACCGGGACTGACGCCGAAGCGAGACATCGTGCGCCCCTTGCCATCGATGACCCCGCGCACCGCGCGCAATGGCACGGCGTGGCCATCAGCGGCGAAGTACTGGTAGAGCTGGGCAACATCGAACGGACTCAGATCGACCGCGCCGAGCAACAGTGACGGGTTCGGATTGATCGTGCGGCCAAGGCGGAACGATTCGAGCAAGCCGCGCACCTTGTCGACACCGAGACGCAGACCGAGATGCACGGTGGCCAGATTCCAGCTGTTCTTCAGCGCATCGATGAGCAACACCTTGCCGTGTACGTCACCATCGTCGTTTTTCGGAATCCAGCGAGTGCCGTCACGTTGCGGGATATCGACCGGAGCATCGTCGATCAGGCTGGCCAGTGAATAGCGTTGCGGCTGGGCCAGCGCGACCAGGTAGACAAACGGCTTGACCAGCGAGCCGATCGGGCGCCGCGCATCCAGAGCCCGGTTGAAGCCGGGCGAATCGGCATCACGGCCACCGATCAGTGCTTGCACCTCGCCATTCGGAACCGAGGTGACGACAACGGCGGATTCGACACCGGCATCGCGTTTGCCGAGACTCTTGAGCGCCGAATCGAGGGCTGCTTCGGCCTGCAATTGCGCCGAAGGTGCCAGCGTGGTGTGAATGGTCAGACCCGCGGCATCGAGTTCGTGATCGGCAAAATCGCGCCGCAGTTGCTGGCGCACGAGCTCCAGAAAGGCCGGAAACCGATTGCGTGGCAAGGCACCTTTGGCACGAATGCCGAGTGGCTCGCTGGCAGCGCTGGCAAGCACCCTGGCGTCGATCAAGCCGGTATCGTGGAACTGCTCAAGCACCAGGTTGCGCCGCGCCAGCGCACGTTTCGGCGCACGTCGCGGATCGTAGTAGCTCGGCCCCTGGACGAGGCCGACGAGCAAGGCGATGTCGGCTGGCCCGAGGGCCTCGACTTCGCGGCCGAAATAGAACTCCGAGGCCGCAGCAAATCCGTGCACGGCCTGACCACCCTGCTGACCGAGGAAGATTTCATTGACGTAGGCTTCGAGGATGCGCCGCTTGTCGTAGCGGAATTCGATCAGCAATGCGATCAGCGCCTCGTTGCCCTTGCGCACGTAACTGCGGCCGCGATCGAGGAACAGGTTCTTGACCAGTTGCTGGGTCAGCGTCGAACCACCCTGAACGACGCGACCAGCGCTCAGATTGGCCCATCCCGCGCGCAGGATCGCAACCGGATCGATGCCGTGGTGATGCTTGAAGTCGCGATCCTCGACAGCTTGCAGGCCGGTGACCAGCAGGGTTGGCAATTGTTCGAGGCGGACCAGGCGGCGCTCTTCCTGTTTCGATCCGTACAGCGTGGCAATGCGCGCCGGATCAAGCTCGGCTTGATGCAAAGGTTTGCCGGTTTTTGCGTCGAGCAGATCGGTGACCCGCCCGCCGACCAGATCGAGGGCCAGGGTCTGTGCAGGATAGCGACCATCGAGCCCGGCGAAAGCGCGTCGAGCAATCTCGAAATGATTGCCGTTTTGCGCGAAGGTTCCGGGCGTTACGGCCGAGGTTGCCTTGCGATAGCGCGCCGCTTCGAGCTCAAGCAGCAAGGTATCGGCATTCAGGGGCCGCCCCGGAGCCAGATCCAGCGGCCGCGCAAAAACCCGGCTCGGAACCTGCCAGTTCAGATCATCAAACCGCTCGCGGACCTGATGGTCGAGAGTGATCGTATAGGGAACGAGAAATCCGGCCAGTGCCCCGAATCCGAGCAGGACAGGAGCTCGTAGCAAGCGCCAGAGCAGGGCGATGAAGGATAAAAATTGTCGTAGCAAGGCAATCCGGACACGGTGGAATCGGTGACAGTCTAGCCCGGAAAAAGCCTGGGGCAACGGCAAGTCGATGAACCCTCGTCGTGGCAGTGTGCGTCTGCATCGCCGATAATCCGCATCCGCTCGAATTCAGGAACGTCGTGCCGAAATCTTCACCGGAATCTCTCTGCCTGTGTGTGCATGGAACCCGCGCATTTACGGATCACTGGCTGGCAGAGATCATCGCGCAGGCGCCCGATGCGGCCGAGCTTGTCCTTCTCGGCGCTTCGGCGTCGTTGAGCGGATTCGATCACGCCCTGCGCCTGCCTGAAATCAGCATGGAATCCGCCGAGGCGATCGCGAGGGCACTCGCGGAACGCTTGCCCGGTCGCGATCTGCTGATTGTGCGCAGCGACGCCGAATTGCCGTCGCTGGCCCTGCCGCGCCTGTTGCGCGCCATTGAGCAAGCCGATGTGCTGGGCGCCGGGCCGCTCGACAATCTGCACCCTGCGCGCACGCCGCTGGCTGCCGGCTCCAACAGCAATGCCGCGGTCGAACGCATCGATGCGCTCTGTTACGCCTGTTCACGACGACAATTGATCGACAGCGACGCGCTGTCGCCACTGACTTCCGCCTGGTCTGGTCAGCGCCTGCGTGATGGCGGCACCAGATTGCGCAAGGTCATGCTTGATCACTGCTATGTCGGCGCACGCGGCAAATCGCTTGAAGGTGCCGAGGCAAGCCTTGATCCGCGCGACCTGCTGCCGCCCTCGCCGCTGGCCGAATTGCGCGAGCGCGTGACCGAAGCGATCGACACTCCACTGACACCCTGCCGGGCCGGGCTCGACAAGCGGCCCGTCCTCCTCCACATCCTGCACGGCTGGGGCGGTGGTGCCGAGCGCTGGGTGCGTGATTTTTGCAGCGCGTTTACCGGTGCCGATCAACTGGTCCTCAAATCCAGTGGCAGCCATCAACGCAGTCGCCACGGCGAATGGCTCGAACTCTACGACGGCAGCTTGCTCGGCCCGCCCTTGCGCCGAATCGCCCTGCCCTGCGCGATAGCCGACACCGACGTTTCGAATTCGGCCTATCGCATCCTGCTTGACGAGTTGCTGAGCGAACACTGCATCGACGCGATCATCGTTTCCTCCCTGATTGGCCACAGCCTCGATGTGCTGCAGACCGGCTTGCCAACCGCGCGTGTCGTCCACGACCACTATCCACTGTGGCCGGTGCTGCACAAGAATTTCAGTGACGAAACGCTGCGCTTCGATGATGCCCAGCGTGTCTCCGACCTCGCCGCACTCGGCCGCGAAGCCGAGTTTGCGAATGCCGAGGCAAGCCATTGGAAGGTGCTCAGTGAGGCAACCATCGAGCGCTTGCTCGCGGCCAGGGTGCAACTGATCGCGCCCAGCCAGTCGGCGCTGAACAATGATCTGCGTTTGGCAGCAGAGCTCAGCGACCTGCCGGCAACCATCATCGGGCACGGCCTCTCGGCCTGGCCCGGCGATTCGCTACGCGCGATCAACCCGCCGAATCGCGAACGTCTGCGCCTGGTTTTCCCGGGCCGCGTGCGCCGTGGCAAGGGTGCCGAACTGCTCGAACAGGTACTGCCGAAAATCTGCGAATTTGCCGATGTCTTCCTGCTCGGCGCCGGTGCCGATGCGCATGCGTTTTTCGGCATCGATGGCGTGCATATCGTGCTCGATTACCGCCGCGAACAGCTGCCCAATCTGCTCGCCGAACTTGCCGCCGATGCCGCCGTACTGCTGCCAACCGTTGCCGAAACATTCGGTTACACCTTGTCGGAGTTGCGCGACCTCGGCGTGCCAGTGATCGCCACCCGCCTCGGCGCCTATGTCGAACGTATCGACGATGGTGTCGATGGTTTTCATGTCGAGGCGAATGCCGAGGACGTGGTCGCAACGATTCGCGCCCTGGCCGAAAACCGTGATCGCCTGCAAAGCGTGCGCGAGCATCTCGCCAGCCGGCGCGAGCCGGATCTGGCCGATATGGCCAAGGCCTATGCCGGCATCCTCAACTTGCCGACCATTGCCGAGCTGCGCTATCCGGTTCGCTCAAACGCCATCGACTCGCAACTGATCGCCACGCGCAGCGATCAGCTTTCACGTAGCGAGAAGCAACTCAGCGCACTTCAATCGCAACTGAAAACGCTGGGCGAGGAAAGCCAGCGTCGCGGCGACTGGGGCCACGGCCTCGATCGCGAACTGGCGGCGAACAAGGCCGAACTCGAAACGCGTACGGCTTGGGCCCAACGCCTGGATGCCGAAGTCGAAGCACTGCGCCCGTTCAAACCCGCCTACGAGACGGTCATGGCCAGCCGTTCGTGGCGACTGACGGCGCCGATGCGCGACACGGCGACGCGCTTGCGCCATATCCGCGCATCACTGAGCTTTCGCAGTCATCGTCTGCTGGCGCAAATTCGGCGTTTTCGCGGGAGTCTCGTCCAGCACGGCCTCGCTGGAACCTGGACGCGGCTGCTGCGCGAGTTGCGCGGCTCGTCGACAGTCCACGCGCGTCAAACCTACGCGCCACCGAGCGAGGAATTTTCGCCGTTCGCGGTTCCCGGCAGCGCGCAGCCGCGTGTCTCGATCGTCATTCCGGTACACAACAAATTCGCCTACACCGCCGCCTGCCTGCGCTCGCTGGTCGAGCACGCCGATGCAACCGCGTTCGAGGTCATCGTCGTCGATGATCTGTCGACTGATTCGACCGCGGCGCGGCTTGCCGAGATCGATGGCATTCGTGTCATCCGCAATGCCGAAAATCTCGGCTTCGTCGGATCCTGCAATGCCGGTGCCGAAGTCGCGCGCGGCGAATTCGTGCTGTTTCTCAACAACGATACGGTGGTTACCGCGGACTGGCTCGAAGCGCTGATCCGCTGTTTCGACGAAGAATCCGAAGCCGGTCTGGTCGGCTCACGCCTGGTCTATCCGGATGGTCGACTGCAGGAAGCCGGCGGCATCATCTTCAACGATGGCTCGGGCTGGAACTACGGCCGCTTCGAGGAACCCGACGACACCCGTTTCGCCTTTCGCCGCGAGGCCGACTATTGCTCGGGTGCGGCGATCC
>NZ_DASSYD010000131.1:0-28583 GCF_035703485.1 Dokdonella sp.
TGGCTTGAAGCGACTGCATGGATGCAGGAGGTAGAGCAACGCAGGAGCAGTTGCCGACACGGCCAGTGCATCTGCGCCAGCGCGCCGCGATCTGCACGCAGACAGGTGTCGTGACGATTGCGCCACTTGATCAGCGTTGCCTTAAGCGGCCCCCATGGCGCGCCGACATTGGCGTGGTTGAGCACTGCCTGAAAGCCAACCACGATGATGTAGACATTGATCACCGCTTCGCTGAAACCGATCACGAACAACGGCGCAATCACCAACACGCGGGTGACGAGTACTTCGAGGATGTGCTGACGCGAACCGGCCAGCCAGTCCATCGTCTTTGTACTGTGGTGAACCGAATGGAACTTCCACAGAAACGGAACCTCGTGATAAGCACGATGCGTCCAATATTGCGCAAGATCGGCGATGAGAATGCACAACAAAACCTGCGGCAGAAACCAGATGCGTTGCACGGCAAGCTGGAAATCGTGCTGGACCATCCAGCCAAAGCCGTGATGGATGACGAAATTGACGGTCAACAGGATCAG
Source organism: Dokdonella sp. (assembly GCF_035703485.1). Taxonomy (GTDB): domain Bacteria; phylum Pseudomonadota; class Gammaproteobacteria; order Xanthomonadales; family Rhodanobacteraceae; genus Dokdonella. The sequence continues at coordinate 537 of NZ_DASSYD010000131.1, forward strand.
GCCGACGAGGAAATGGTTGACAGCGAAATGCTTGAGATCGGTCTGCCACTCCTTGCGGAACACCGCCTGCCCCTTGCGCAAGGGCAACAGCTTCTCGATGGCTACAAAGATCAACGTCGAGCCGAGCAGATCGAGGATGAACCAGTCGAGTCCGATATACGGCGTGTTGTCGGGGAAATTCCCGACCGGCACACGAGAGCCACCCAGGGCGACCGTAAGGATGACGATAGCGAAAGCAAGCAGGTTCAGTTTGCGTCGCACGCCAAGAACAAGATTCGCCAAGGCAAACGCACCGGCGATCAGGAGGGCGATGAACATCGCCTGGCGCAGCACATCGACGGAATACTGGTGGCGTAGCTCCGGCGTGGTCAGGTATTCCGGAAAATAGAAAGCGATTACGCCGAGCAGGCTCAGAAATCCGAAGGCCAGCGCCAGAATCGTCGTAATCATTCCCTGGCCGACGCGCAGTTCACCGCTGCTCGCAAGCAGATCTGAGGTCTCTTCGATAGTCGCGCGAACTGCACGAACAGGCTTTCTGGCCGCGTATCGAAGGGTATGGGGAGTGCGGCTGATGGTCCGTTTTGGCATGAGGGTCCGGCTCTTCTGTGCGCTGCATTCTATCGTTGTTGCAGTGAACTCTGCGTTCCGATCGAGAGTTGGTCCAGCTGGCGCAGACGCATGATGGCTCTCATTCCCTCACCGTTTGCAGGCGTCCAGTCGCGGCCCGGGCGATCATCACGACGAAGTTCGTCAAGCAGCGTGAAGTAGCCGTGATCATCGATGCCTGCTGCATCGAGCAACAGGGCGGGTAGATAAAAGGAAGCCGTGCTCTCGTTGGCGGACGCTGAAGGCGGCTTCGCCGTATCGACCAGCAACCAGGGAACCGGTTGTGACGGCCCAGGCGCGCCGTCATCGAAGCCAAGCTCCGAATAGACTTGCGGCATCGCCGGCAGATGATCGCCGTAGAACAGCAACAGCGCGCGGCGCTTGCGCTGTTGCAAGGTCTCAACGAGCCGGCCCAGGCTCTGATCGGCATTCTGCAGATGATAGAAATAGCCGCGCAACTGTGCAGTCGCGACCTCATCAAGCCCTTCCGGTATGAACTGCGCGGCCAGACGTTCAGGATCTGCACCAGGAAACTTCGCATAAGGACCATGATTTTCGATGCTGACGGCAAACATGAAAAGGGGGCCGGAGGCCTCGTTCAGTCGATTGATCATGTGATCGGTGAGGGCCGCATCACTGGTGTACCAGCCGACGCGCTCGGCACCAGCGAATTGCTCGTCGGCATCAAAGTGGTCAAAGCCCATGCGCTCGAAGGTGGCACCACGATTCCAGAAATCGCGGGTGTTCGGATGGATGGCGAGGGTCTGATAGCCGCGCGCAGCAAGCGTACGCGCGATGCCGGGGACAACCTCCTTGTTGGCCAGCCTGAAATACGGGTATTGCACGGTGGGAAATTCGCGCATGGCGAGCCCGGTCAGAACCTCGAACTCGGTGCGGATGGTGCCGCCGCCGTAAGTTGGTACCCAGAGATCGCCGTGTCGATACTGCGCCTGCAGTTTGCGCAGGTGTGGCAACAGATGATGCGGGCCAATTTTCCGAAGCCGTGCCGGATCAAAGAACGATTCGCTTTGCAGAATGATGATGTCGGGCAGTTCGTCCGCTGGCGGAACGGCCTGGGGCAATGGCTTGGCCGAGATCAGGATGTCGGCCGCCGTTTGGTTGATCGGTAGCGACGCAACCCTCATCCGCCAGAGGTAGTTCAACAAGGTCACGGGCAGACCGTTCTTCTTTGCTGAAACCAGTGGTGACCAGGCCAGGAACTCGCCGCTGTTTCGGGCATAGATGCTCGAAACCGGCTGCAGATTGAAGATCATGCCCGCGCCACCAGCGAGTGCCACCAGCAGCAGGGCAAGTCGCGGCAGGCCACGCAAATAAATCCAGGCGCGATCAAAAATGCCGAGAACCATCAATGCCAGCAGCGCGCCGCCGAACCATGCCATCTGATCACTTGGCAAATAGTGGGCGAGCAGCTCGGCGCCACTGCCTCCGCCCATATGTCCAAGCAGGCTGAAATCTCCGGGCAGGACGGGCGTATCGAGCAACTCGATCTTGATCGCGTTGGCAAAATAGAGCAGGTACAGAAACGCCATGCTCAAGCCAATTGAAAACAGACCACGCCGGGTAAGCGCCAGCAGCAGGACTGCCAGCAGGACCGCCGGCGCAGCATTGAGAAGCACAGGCCAGGGAAACTTGACCGTTTCCTGCGTTCCTGCAGCGAGCTCGGCAAACGCCGGATCCAGATTGCGGACCAGTAACCAGGACAAGGTCAATGCCAAAGCCAGGAAAAGCGTGAGGTCAAGGCTTAGCGTGATCAGATTCGCGCGCGATCGGAGTTTCGAATCTGGGGACATGGACTGGGTCATCCGTGAGTACGTTTTGCCGATGCGTGCTGACGTCTGCCGGCGACATCAACCGGATTGTCGGCCATGCGTGCGGGGATGCGTCTTGCGCAGATCTTCCTGCTTGCTCTACGCTGCGCCGCTTGGTTGGCGAGATCCTACAGGGGAATTGGCGAATGATGCAGGCACTGGGACACATTGCATTCGGTTTGTTTGGTCTTGCCGTACTGATTTCCATAGCCGTACTTTTCTCGACCAACCGACGCGCGATCAGCTGGAAGCTGGTTGCCACCGGCGTGCTCCTGCAGATCGTCTTTGCCTCCCTGGTGCTCAAGGTTCCATTCGGTCGCGAGATCTTCAACGGCATCGCGACTGGCTTCGTCAAGCTGCTCGACTATGTCAATGCCGGCTCAAGTTTCATCTTCGGCAGCCTCATGGATGTGCCGAAGTTCGGTTTCGTATTCGCCTTCCAGGTGTTGCCGACAATCATCTTCTTCGCTGCCTTGACTGGCGTGCTCTATCACCTCGGCATCATGCAGATCATCGTCAAGGGCATGGCCTGGGTGATCACCAAGGTCATGAACGTATCGGGCGCGGAAACGACTTCGGTGTGCGCCAGCGTCTTTATCGGCCAGACCGAAGCGCCGCTGACGATCAAGCCCTACATCGAGCGCATGACCCAGTCCGAATTGATGACGGTGATGATCGGCGGCATGGCACATATCGCCGGCTCGGTCATGGCCGCCTACGTCGGCCTGCTCGGTGGCGAAGATGAAGGCCAGCGCATTTTCTTTGCCACCCATCTGCTCACCGCCAGCATCATGGCCGCGCCGGCAACGCTGATGCTGGCCAAGATCCTGATTCCCGAAACCGAGGAGCCGCTGACGCGTGGCAAGGTCAAGATTGAAGTCGAGAAGACCACGGCGAATGTCATCGATGCCGCCGCGACCGGCGCCGCCGATGGCTTGCGTCTGGCCCTCAACGTCGGCGCCATGCTGCTTGCGTTCATTGCCCTGATCGCGATGCTCAATGCACCGTTCCAATGGCTCGGCACGCATGCCTGGGGTGCGGACCCCTCGTCATCCATCAATGGCTGGCTGGCCATCCAGTTGGGTCATCCGGTCGAGCTGTCGTTGCAGACGTTGTTTGGCTGGATCCTTGCGCCGCTGGCCTGGATCATTGGCGTGCCGTGGCAGGATGCGACCCTGGTCGGCAGCTTTATCGGCCAGAAGATCGTCATCAACGAGTTCGTCGCCTACGTCGACATGGCCAGCAAGATGGACCAGTTGACCGAGCACAGTCGCCTGATTGCGACGTATGCCTTGTGCGGATTCGCCAACTTCTCCTCGATCGCGATCCAGATCGGCGGCATCGGCGGCCTTGCCCCGAGCCGACGACCTGATCTCGCCCGCCTCGGTCTCAAGGCCGTACTTGGCGGTTCGCTGGCGACGTTCATGACGGCGACGATCGCCGGTGTGTTGAGTTTGATTTAGGCTCGGCGCGTTGCTTTGCGACCAGCAGCAAATACGCTACTTGATAGGCCCGGAACTTCAGCAGAGATGAGCCTTCTCCCAGCGGGAGCTGTCTCTTTACCACAAGCCGAATTGCTGGTCATTCAGTGCTCTTGCACTTCTAAAGCACGCTCCTACGTCGCGCGGCATCCTTGCCTTTTTTCACTCGCCTCAGGCGAGCGAGTCACTTTCTCTTGCGTGGCCAAGAGAAGAGTAACCAAAGAGAAGGCCACCCCATTGCAGCGGTCTCCGGGCTCCTGCCCTCCGACTACGTGAAGCGGCTCCGGGGTTGGCTGACAGTCCATCCTTGGACTGGCAGCCAACTGGCTCGCATCCATGCGAGCCACCCTTCGGGCAATTCCTCCGCCACTTCGCCGCTACATAGGGGGCCCATCTACTGCGCATCCTGCGCAGCCAAGACAAAGCAAAATCCCGCAAGCTCGCGCTACTGGCTTTTGCTTTGCTCCTCGCTTTGGCGCGCACGATGCGTGTTCAACGGGGCCCCCTCGATGGCGGCGAGGCTGCGGAGGACCAGCCCGCAGGGTGGCCCACACGATGTGGGCCAGATCGATGCCAGTCCATGGATGGACTGTCAGCGAACCCCGCAGCAGACTCGCGCACCTGGAGCACAGGGACTGTGCGTAAGGCGCGATCGTGGGGTGGCCTTTCTCTTGGTGCCTTCTCTTTACGTCGGGCTCCTGCCCTCCGCCCTTCGGGCCGGCTTCGCCGTTCGCGCTGCTCCTGCAGCGCAGTGGCCACGCAAAGAGAAGACACTCGCTCGCCTGAGGCGAGTGAAAAAAGGCAGGGATGCCGCGCTCCGAAGGACGACTGCATGGATGCAGGAGGTAGAGCAACGCAGGAGCAGTTGCCGAGCGTGCTTTTAGCCAGCCATGATTCCATTGCGCGATCGAGAATTGGCGAACAGAGACAACACATGCCGTCTCATAGTGGAAGCAGCAACAAGTAGCAAGCCAAGTCCCAGGAAAAGCAACGATACGAAGCTGCTTGATGGCAAAGCGACAACACTTTCCGTGCCGCTCACCTCAAAAGGTATCGTGGCTAACGTCTCTGTTGTCGGCCCGAACAGATCATCGACATAGAATCTGTCGACTTGTACGGAGTAGGTGCCAGATTGAAATGCCCCAATTGGAACCGTGATGTTATGCGCCGGGAAAACGCAAAAATCGATGAAATCTACATATTGAGCATATACGACTAGCCTGACGCTATTTCCAGTCTGGATAACTTGGGGATAGCCTGGCCACTCAATGAATCCATCACAGAGACCACCATCAATGCTGACAGACACGACTTGGTTTTCTAGTGGGGCACTGGGTATCAATACAGGCGGATCGATATAGGCGAGCGCAGCATGGGCGCTCAAGAGCAGTCCGAGAAATCCGCTCAATCGCACTAGACGAAGCAGTTTCGTAGTCGAGTTCAGCGTAGTTTCCCCGGGTTCCTGAATCGCTGAGTGACAAAGGGGTGTGCCGTTCGGCTGCAGATTCAGCTGCGATGTTGTTGCGGGATGATCGGCACAACATCGCAGCTGCGTCACTCAGAGTGCAGGCTCAACCGCGACGTCGTGAGCGGAACTCGTCGAGGTTGCTGTCGACTGCATCGAGCAGTGGCTCGATCGCTTCGCGGGCTTTCTCGGTCGCATTCAAGGTGCTGAAGTTGATCTGGTCCATGCCGCTGCTCCAGAGCGTGCTGCCATCCGATACGCGGTAGGCCTTGACGCCCATCTGCACGGTGTAGAGCGTAGAGCTCTGGCCGTAGTATTGCAGTTCCTGCGAACCGACCGGCTTGGCCTGGACGAAGACGACCGCATCAGCGCGTCCACGCAGCGAGCCCATGTTCGGCTTGCTGCCCGATGCTTCGCCGGCCTCGATGACGCGGAAGCCGCGACGTTGCAGCAAGCTCACGATTGCATCGCGTGCCGGTTCGGTGATCACGTCATCACCACTGACAACGACGGCGATGGTCGGCACACGCGGCTTGGCAGGTTGCGTCACTTTCGGCTTGGTCACCATCGCAACTTCGGTAGCATCGTTGGCACGTGGAGCCGGCACATTGGCCTGTGCTTCCTCGGATGCGCGCGCAGCCGGCAAGTTTTGCAAGGCATCGACGTCGGCCTGCGAGGCGCGTGGGCCGGGGCCGTCACCATCGTTGACATCTGCAACAGCGTCGCCTTGTGGCATTGCTGCCCCGTTGCTGCTGGCCATGCCCGGATCGCCGGAAACATCGGCATTTGCCGTCAAATCCTGGGCCGGATTGCTGGCGTCAGCGGACTGGGTCGAGTTGATGTTGCTTGCCGTCGAACCGTTGTCCGATGTGTCCGTGGCGAGGGTTATCGCGTTGCCGCCCAAGCCACTGAGGCCCGGAATCTTGTCGCGGAATGCCCAGGCGCCACCAACCAGGCCGAGCACGAGAATCGCTGCGATCGCGATCGGCAGCGCTGCGCTGCCTTTTTTCGCGCCATCATTGCGTGAGCGCTCGAAAGCCGATTGCTGACTGGCTGCGGTGGCGGGCTCGCTCGGCGCAGCCGGAGGCATCGGCTGGGAGGATGGCGTGACCCGTGTATTGGCTGCCGCAACACCGGGATTGGATACCGGCGTTTTTGGCAAGGGTTGCTGCGCCGAGGCCGGCGTCTTCTGGCCGATCATGGTTGCTGCAGCCGCCGAGACCTTGGGGAAGATCGTGATCGGCCCGGGTTTGGAGACCAGCGGATGGGCAAGCAGATCTTCGGCCAGTTCGTTGCAACTCTGGTAACGATCGTCGGGCTCCTTGGCAATCATCTTCGACAGGATCCAGGCGATCTTCTCGTCGACCTGACCATTGAGTTCGCGCACGTCGGGAATCTCGGCACGAACCACTTCAAGCATCAGACCCAGTGGAGATTCATCCGTGAATGGCATGCGTCCGGCGAGCATCTCGAAAAACACGATGCCGAGCGAGAAAATGTCGGAACGCTGATCGACCTTGTGGCCGAGGCAGACCTCAGGCGAGAGATAGCCTGGCGTACCGACGAACTCGCCGGTCGAGGTCAGCTTGTTGGACAGATCCTGATTCGACAGGGCGATGCCGAAATCGGCGATCTTGATCGTGCCGCGACTCGACACCATCAGGTTGCCGGGCTTGATATCGCGATGGATCACGCCCTTGTCGTGTGCGGTAGAGAGGCCGAGCGCGGTCTGATAGATGATTTTTGCGGCCGGGCCGACGTCTACCTTGTGTTCGCGCTTGAGCAGGGTACCAAGGGACTCACCCTCGACGAATTCCATGACGAAATAGGTCTGACCTTCATCATCGCCGATGTAGTAGATCTGGATGATGTTCGGATCGTTGAGCGCCGCCATGCTGCGCGCTTCCCGCAGAAAGCGTTCCTTGACGCCTTCGTCGTGGGCCAGTGAATCAGCCAGAACCTTGATCGCAACGTAGCGGTTGAGCGAGGATTCGTGACCCTTGTAGACCACGCCCATGCCTCCTCGACCCAGCTCGGCAACGATGTCGTAGTGTCCCAATCGCTTCTTCATGATGTCTCCGTGGCGCCCCGCGCCGGTTGTGATTACTGCGAGATCAATGCTAGCACCGCAAAACCCGTCGGATTCGTCCATTGCATCGCATCGGTTTGCGGACTGCGCACACAGTACTAGTGTGACCCACATCACAATTCTGCGTTAAATCCGGTTTCGGTGCCGGGTATTCCGGGCAGGGCACTGAGGGAGTTCGCCAATTTCGGGCGAATCAGCCCTGAATTCCGTCAATCTCGATATGCAGATCACGGCGGCAGATGTCGCTGAACAGGATCAGCGGCTCGGCCAGTCCGGGCAGGCGTTTGAGAAGATGCCCGGAAACCATGTCGGCTTCGGCCGGATCACGCAGGTACACCTTGATCAGGGCGGCCTCGATCCCACGTGACGCGATATCCGCGCCGGCAGCGCCGAGAAGGCTGCTGAGGTTGGTCAGCGTTTCATCGAGCTGGGCGAGCGTATCCCCAACATGCTGAGACTGATGCCCAACCACGGCCGCCGTGCCTGAAACCAGTAGCTGGTCGGCCGATGTTCGCGTGGCACGCACAAAGGTGGGAGATACCGGGCCATATTGGCGCGGATAGGCCCAGGCGCTGACCTGGCGCGGGTTTTCCACCGCAGTGCCGGCCGCGCGTGCAGCCATGCCGTAGATCTGCAGGACGCGAAGGCCGTCGCGGCGCCCGATCGCCGTCGCCGCCGAATAGCCATTGCGTGCGGCGGGGTTCAAGCCACGCGCGCGGCCACTGCAAAAGTGGCGATAGCGCTCATCGTCGCCATCACCTTCGTTGATCGCATCCATGTAGTTCCACAGGCGCAGGATGTGCCCGGGCTGACCGTCGGCGAAACGATGTTGCTCAAGGAGCTGGCATATCGCCGAATAAGCCTGTTCGGCGGCCGCGTCGATATTTCCCGCTTCGGCTTCATCCGTCTCGATCGCGAAAAACAGGTAGTTGCCATCGCTGCTCCAGCGCAGGTCGCCGTGGCGGCCATGAACCACCGGTCCGTCACATCGCCAGACCTCGTAGCGATGTCTGAACGCGGGTTCAAGACCCACGCAAAGGAAGCGTGGGTCGCTGGTTGTCTGCGCCGCGGCGCCGAAGCCGATGACTGACAAGACCCGCGGGTCGGCAAGCAGGTCGTCGACACTGCCTTGTTCATAGCGCACGTGCAGCGGCGCCAGGGAGTCATTGGGCGCTGCGGATTTTATTTCAGTCAATGGCACGTTGTTGGTCTTGGCGGTCGCGAGAAACAAGGTGTCGGATGATACACTGCGCGGCCAGAATTCACTGACATCAGGCAGCGCCCGTGACCGACGCAATCGACTCCCCAACTCAGACACCGGCCGAGCAGGATCTTGCCAGACTGGTTGTCAGCAGCCTCAATATCGAAGACGTCAAGGCCGAGGAGATCGATCCGCAAGCGCCCTTGTTCGGCGACGGCGATCTGGGTCTGGATTCGATCGACGCGCTGGAGCTGGCATTGGCGATCTCCAAACACTATGGCTTTCAGTTGCGCTCGGACAACCCGGAAAATCGTCAAATCTTCAGCAGCCTGCGCGCGCTGTCTGCGCATATCGAAGAACAGCGGACCAACTGAGCGTTCGTCCTCAGGCGCCCGAATCGAGCGTATAGGTTCGAACCCGCTGCGCCGGCCCGCGCCAGGCCAGGCTGCCGAGAAGGTCATGTCGCGGAACGAAGCGGTGAATCTGCCAGTCCTGCGGGATTCCGGCTTCTGCCGCAATGGCCTCCAGCGAGTGCGCCGAAGCATCTGCATCGAGTGCGAACTGCAGTCGATCGAGCCCGAAGGACAGACCGTGTCCGAGCGCCTTGAGTACAGCTTCCTTGCAGGTCCACAGCTGCACAAACGCGACGTTTTGCGCAGGTTCGTCGAGCGCGGCCAGTCGGGCGAACTCCTCGGCCGTAAAGAACCGCTCGGCCAGTTCCAGCGCGCTGAATCGGCGGCGGAATGAGGTCTTCTCGATATCGACCCCCACTTCGTGGTCGCGACTAAAGGCAAACATGACGCTGTCGCTACTGTGGCTCATGTTGAAATGCGGGTAATTGGAGTCGGCAACAAACGGCTTGCCGTGCTCACCTGTTTCAATCATCGGCGTCGTGTCACTGCCGGCGTAGCCTTGCAACAGATGAATCAGCTTGCTGCGGGCGAGTGCATTGAATTCGCGTGGCGCCAGGACATCAGCGGAATTCCACTGCCAAAGATGAATTTCGCCCGATGGCAGGCGCGTGATGCGGCTGGTCGGGTCGAATGCCTGCCCGACAAGTTGATGATCGATGGTTTTCATCCGCATTGGCCCGATCAGTTGCTATCCACTGGAATCTTCATCAGCGCGGAACTCAAGATCCGCCAATGAGCGAAGATCGTCGCTGTCGGGCGCTTTTCAATCTGGCGCCGAAGCATGAGCTGGCGGCCGGAAATGGAATCGCGTCCGCAATTGCGCGGATGCTGACCATTCTTCCACAACAGCAATGGCCTGCCATCGCAGGCGCGCGCTGTCGTTGCCGGGGATCCATCCGGTCTGCGACCGCTGATCACCGCATCGCAATCCACCCGTGCTTGCATTGGCCCTTCCTCTTTTTCGCCGCGGCGGCGGACCGAAATCGCAATGAGCAAGTCATCTTGCCGCCTACTTCGCGCATCTCGACCAGCATTCACGACCCGGTTGGCATGTTACATTTCCATCCTGCTCACCGGGCGATTGCCTGTCTCATCCTGCGCATGAACCGCCCGGAATCCAATCCGTCCGACATTGAAACCGTAACGAATCCGCGTCAGCGGTTGCGCGTCATCGCGCTGATCGTCGGCTATGTGGCGCTGGTCCTGATCGCCTGGTTGACGCGAAGCGACGCCTTGTCGGCGATCTGCGTCGTGCTCCTGGTCAGCGCTGTCCTGTCCCCGCAACTGCGCAGGCGCACACCTGCGGCATGGCTGGCATGGTTGGCAATTGTTGGTGGTGTGCTGGCGTTGTCCTTTAATGGCCAGGGTCGTGTCGCACTGGATCTGGTTCCGCTGGCGATCAATCTTGGCCTCGCCGTTCTTTTCGGCTGGTCGCTGAGCGGAGGACATACGCCGCTGATTGCGCGCGCGATCATTGCCATTGATGGGATCGAGCGATTGAGTCTGCCCCGCGTGCAGGCGTATGCACGTACCTTGACCTGTGCCTGGGCCGTGGTCTTCGCCATCCAGGTCGTGATGTTCGTGTTGCTGATCGTGTGGTGGCTGCCTGCATTTCCGATTGACTCATCGGCGCATCGCTGGGCGATGATCTGGCTGCATGTTGGTGGCTACGCCTTGCCTGCCGTGTTCATGCTGCTTGAGTACGTTTTTCGGCGCTGGTATTTGCGCCACATGCCACACGCGCCTCCGCTGCAGTTCCTGCGCCAACTGGTGCAAAACTGGCCGCAACTGCTGCGTGATACCCATCTGCATACGCAGCGGAGACCCTGAATTGATGAGTGAAGAAAACAAGGAGTGGATCGAGATTGTGCGCATTCCAGCAACGCATCCGAGTCTGCCAGGACATTTCCCGGGTCAGCCGGTGGTTGCCGGAGTTATTCTTCTGGACCGCGTTGCTGCGCGCCTGCAACGCGAGGGCTTGGGTTCGTTGAAGCGAATTTCCGCGGTCAAGTTTCGAGCACCGTTGTTGCCCGAGCAAGACGCCGAACTGCATATTGCGGTCAGCGGTAAAGCGCTGCGCTTCCGCGTGAGCCGGGATGGCGCGCTGTTGACCACGGGTAACGGGGAACTCGCATGAGTGATCACTGGAGTGAGCATCGCGAGGGCGGTGGTCGTTTCGCCATCTGGCTGATCCGCACAATCGGACTGACATTCGGTCGCGCCTGCGCGCGCCTGCTGCTGTATCCGATCACCCTGTACTTCTTCCTGCGCCGAACCGAGGAGCGCCGCGCCTCCTACGAATATCTCGAGCGCGTGTTCGGCAAGCCGGCGACGATGTGGATGGTCATGCGTCATATCCACTATTTCGCCGCAACCATTCTTGATCGCATCTATCTGCTCACCGAAAGTCTGAATCGCTTCGATGTCAATATCGTCGGCCTCGATGAGGTCCACGCGCAGATGCGCCCGGATCGCGGCACACTTCTGCTTGGTGCGCATGTCGGCAGCTTCGAGGTGTTGCGTGTGCTGTCTCTGCGCCGACCGGACGTAACCGTGCGTGTCGTCCTCAACACGCAGCAGACGCCCGCCATGACCGACTTGCTGCACGCACTCAATCCGGCCATCGCCAACAACGTGATCGATGCATCGCGACCGGGCCATGAGGTCGTCTTTGCCTTGCACGACGCCATGCAGGCGGGGGATCTGGCAACCTTGCTCGGCGATCGTGCGCGGCCGCAGGAAGCCACGGTCACGGTTGAATTTCTCGGATCGCCAGCCAATTTTCCGGTCGCGCCGTTTCTGATTGCGAGCATGCTCAAGGTGCCGATGGTGATGTGCCTCGGTCTTTATCGCGGTGGTCGCAGATACGAACTGGTTTTCGAGACCCTGGCTGAACAGATCAACCTGCCGCGACGCGGCAGGGAGGCAGAACTGCGTGAATTCGTGCAACGCTATGCGACACGGCTTGAACATCATGTCCGCGCTCATCCCTACAACTGGTTCAATTTCTATGATTTCTGGAACCTCGAGACTGCTCGCGACGCTGAGCCTGTCATGCCTGATCCTGCCGTGTCTGGTGAGCGCGGCTGAAATCGATCCTCTGGCCCTGGTCAGTGGCCTCAAGCGTGAATTGCCGGCGCGCACGCCGTATGTCGAAGTGCGCTTTTCGCACATGTACGACCGCGCCCTGGTCGCCCGTGGCGAACTCGAATACCTCGGTCCGGGCAAGCTCGGCAAACGTGTCGACAAGCCCTACGAGGAAACCACGACAATCGCCGACGGCCAGGTCACCGTGCAACGCGGCAAACGCAAACCACGCCAGATCTCACTTGATCGCGTGCCCGAACTGGAGGGCTTCCTGCGCGGATTCAGCGCCTTGCTTGGCGGTGATCCCGTGGCCTTGCAGCAGGATTTCGATTTGAGCAGTAGTGGCGACAGCGCGCGCTGGCAGTTGCGCCTCTCGCCGAAAGACAAGCGCCTGAAGAAGCGCATCGATGCCTTGCAGGTTGATGGCTCTGGCGACAACGCACGCTGCTTCAGCATCATCGATGCCGATGATGACGTCAGTATTCTCATGGTCGAGCAACTGGCCACGGCCGAGCTGCCGAAGCCGTTGACGCAGAAGAATGTCGAGCAGACCTGCCAGGCCGGAGCTGCGGCGCAGTGAGTCCAGGCGTACGCCGCTTCGGCCTGCTGATCGGGTGGATCATCGCCTTGGTCGGCGTTGCCGCGTGGACCGTGCATACCTTGCAGATCACCACCGATCTGCGCAGCTTCATGCCGCCGCCACAAACCGCCGATCAGAAGCTGCTGATGGAACAGATCGGCGAGGGGCCGGGCTCGCGTCTGCTCATGCTCGCGATCAGTGGCGTTGACGACGAACGCCTCGCCGAACTCAGCCGCACGTTCAGTGCTGCCCTGCGCAAGGACGATCATTTCAGTCAGGTGGTCAATGGCGAATTCAATGCCGGCATGCTCGATGACACATTGTTGCCATACCGCTACTTGTTGACCTCGAGTTTCGACACTGAGCCGCTCGATGCGGCCGTGCTCGCCGATGAATTGAGTCAGCGCGTCGAGGATCTCGGCTCGCCGGCAGCGACCCTGCTCAAGCCGATCCTGCCACGCGACCCGACGCTCGAGATCATGAAGCTCGCCGAGCATTGGTCACCGCCGAAGCAACCGCTGGTTCGCGATGGTGTCTGGTTCTCTCCAGACGATGAAGCCCTGTTACTGGTGCAGACGCACGCACCCGGTTTCGATCCGACAGCGCAGGGCGAGGCGATCGCCGCCATCGAGTCGATATTCGCCGCCAGCAAGGGGGCTGACGATTCCGCTCGTCTCTTCATCAGCGGTCCTGGCTATTTCACCGTGCAGGTCAACGCGAGCACGCGCGGTGAATCCGAATGGCTGGGTCGGATCAGCACGGTGGGTTTCATCCTCCTGCTCCTGCTGGCCTATCGCAGCTTTGCCGTGCTCGGACTCGCCGCCTTGCCGATTGCTTCGGGCGCGCTGGCCGGTGTCGCTGCGATCGCTTTCGTTTTCACCGAGATGCATGGCATCACCCTGGCCTTTGGTTTCACCCTGCTCGGTGTCGCCCAGGAATATCCGATCCGCCTGCTCAGCCATCGACGCGCGGGCGAAACCGCACTCGAAAGCGTGCGCGGATTATGGCCACTGCTGATGACCGCGATTGCCTCGGCTTGCATCGCCTACCTCGCGTTCTTTGCCTCCGGCGTGACCGGCCTGATGCAGCTCGCCGTGTTCACCATCAGCGGCCTGCTGGTCGCCGGCCTGACCACGCGCTATCTGCTGCCGCGCGTGCTGCCGGTCAAGTTTCGCGACGCCGCCGATACGCCCGGTTTGGGCGCAGTCTGGAACTGGCTCGAAGCCTTGCCGCGACCGCGCTGGTTGCCGGTCTTGCTGTTGCTGATCGCCGCGCTGATGCTGTGGTCGGCATCGACACCGTTCTGGCAAAACAACCTCGCTGCCTTGACCCCGGTACCCGAGGATCTGATGCAGCGCGATGGTCGTTTGCGCGCCGCGCTTGGCGCACCCGATGTGCGCTACTTGTTGATCATCGAAGCCAGTGATGCCGAAGGCGTGCTCGAACTCTCCGAGAAGATCGCGCCGCGCATCGACGCCCTGACCGAAAAGGGTGCAGTCGAGGCAGTCGAATTGCCGAGTCGCTATTTGCCGAGCCTGGCGACCCAGCGCGCGCGCCAAGCCCGATTGCCGGATCGCGCCCAACTGGAGTCGATGCTGCATGAAGCCGAGCAGGGGCTTCCGTTCCGTGCCGGATTGTTCAAGCCGTTCGTCGATGATGTCGAGAAGGCACGCAACCTGGCGCCGATGACGCCGGCCGCATTCGCCAGTTCGCCGATTGGCGCACGCATCGAGGCGATGCTGGTCGAGCGCGGCGACCACTGGCTTGGTTTAGGCACCATCATCGGCATGCAGGATTCATCCGCATTTGAGGCGCTTGCGACCGAAACGAATGGCGCCGTTCGTCTGCTCGATCTCAAGGCTGCGTCGGAATCGCTCGTCGCTTCCTACCGCGAACGTATCCTGCGTGCCTTCGGCATCGCCATCGTTCTGCTCGTCATCACCGTGTTTGTCGCCTTCCGCAATATCCAACGAGCCTGGCACGTCATCGCACCGATGACCCTGGCGACGATTCTCGTCCTCGCCGTATTGCGCTTCGCCGGCACATCATTGTCGCTGTTTCATCTGGTCGCCCTGACCCTCGCCGCCGGTCTCGGCCTGCACTACGCCCTGTTCTTCGAACGCATCTCACCCGATGCAGCTGAAGCCCGCCGCACCTTGCACGCAACCCTGGTCTGCGTGATCTCGGCCCTGCTCGTGTTCGCCTTGCTGGCCTGGTCGTCGCTACCCGTGTTGCGCGCAATCGGCCTGACCGTCAGCCTCGGCGTCGGCTTCCATTTCTGCCTGTCGATCCTGATGGCACGCAAGGGCCGCTCGCGCGATGCTGGATAGAAGCCAATGGGACCACCTGATTCCGCACAAGGGCACGATGTGTCTGCTCGATACCGTGCTCGGCTACAGCGCGGAAAACATTCATGCACGCAGCGATTCGCATCGAAGAGCCGACAATCCTTTGCGCAGCGACGGCATTCTTCGCGCCGTGCACCTATGTGAATACGGCGCACAATCGATGGCCGTGCATGGCGCGCTACTTGCCCGCGACACCGGCCGCGCGGCCGCACCGGGATTCCTCGTTTCCCTGCGCGAGGTGTCCTTCGGTGTTTCCCGAATCGATGATCTAGACGGACCCCTCGATGTTCATGGTGAGCGCCTGATGGGCACCGAAACCAGTTGGCAATATGCGTTTCGTATTGAACATGCCGGCGTCGAGATTTGCGCGGGCAGGGCGGCAGTGATGTTGGTTTGAGAGCAGGGAGCGGGGAGTAGGGAGTGGGGAGTGGGAAATAGGAAAAGCGAAACTTGTTTCGCCGCAAACAGGCAAGAAGCGGCTTCAGCCGCCCCAAACAGGGACTCCCATTAGCCGCGATGTTTCGTCACTCAAGGCAAACGCATCGGGCCTGAAGGCCTCTCCTACGACGGCACGCGCGATGCGCGGTTTTAATGTAGGAAGCGGCTTTAGCCGCGATGCGTTTGTTACAGGTCGCGATAGGCACTCGCCAAGATGCCGTTGCCGCCGTTCGTAGGAGGCGACCGGATTCAGCCGCCCCGAACTGCGGCTCCCCTTGCTCGCGATGCCTTCTAGACAGCGAAAGAAGACCCACAACCACACGTGGTTTTCGCATTCGGGTTGCGGATGACGAATTGGGCGCCGGTCAACGATTCGGAGTAGTCGATTTCAGCGCCGGTCAGATATTGAAGGCTGAGCGGATCGACGAGCAGATACACCCCATCACGCTCGATGGCCAGATCATCTTCGGCGCATTCCTCGTCGAAGGTGAAGCCGTATTGGAATCCCGAGCAGCCGCCGCCGCTGATATACACGCGCAATTTGAGCGCGGGGTTGCCTTCTTCGGCGATCAACTCGGTCACCTTGCCCGCGGCGGCCGAGGTAAAGGCCATCGGCGCTTCGGCGACATCGAGGTAAGTGGGGGTGACGACTTCGCTCATGATGACAATCGGCTCATATCCAGAAACGGGTTGCCCGACACTTCTCTTTTGATCCGTTCAGATTGAAGAAGACCTGTCAGGTCGTGAAACGCTTGCAGCCTATCGGACTTTGCCCGATCGGGCTGCGAATCCATTTGAACGGTTCAGCTGAATTTTCGTCTCAACCGGTCGGTTTCGCCAAGCACGGCAATCTCCGTCCGGCGTGTGAATGTCTGAAAATCGTGGCGAAACGCCGGGATTCAAGCGCTCGCGGGTTCGCCCTCGACAGATTCCTCGTCTTGTTCATCCTTGGAATCAGGGCCGCTGAGTTGTCGTGGCGGTTCAGCCTGGAAAATCATTTTGCCATTGAGTTGGGCGCCGGCGGCCATTTCCAGCACTTTGTAGTAGACATTGCCATCGATACGCGCGTTGGCGGCAAGTTCGAGGCGTTCGCTGACGATGATGTCACCTTTGACGTGGCCATTGATGACCACGTTCGGTGCACGAATTTCACCTTCGACACGACCCTTGGCACTCAGGGTCAGCACGGCCTTTTCACTCTGCGCGCTGATCGAGCCTTCGACTGCACCGTCCAGATGCAAGCCGCCGCTGAACTCGACGTTGCCACGGATCATGGTGCCTTCCGCGATGAGGGTGGTAATGGATGCCATCGATTGACTGCCTCGTTTGCTATTGCCGAACATTGTCTGTCTCCTCGGCTTTCGCCGCATCATTCCACGGGAATTCCTGTTCGCTTCGACCGCCGCCGCCATCGGCGCTTGCGCGGACACGATTCGGCTCGAAACCTTCAGGCAACATGATGGTGCCGTCTATCTGCTCAAAATACTTGAACGCATAGCTGATTCCGGAACTGTCGGATTTTTGCGTCAAGTCTTTCCATTGAAGAGTTTCAAGCTTGCCATCGCGAATGCCGGAAACCGACAGAGTCAGTTTGCCGGTGGTTTCCGGGCCACGCTTGAAGTTCTGGGTCAGCGTGGCCGAGAAGTTCCAGGCACGCGAATCGGCTACCGGCGTGAGGCTGAGCGCATGCACGGCCAGTCCTTCACGCTTGGCGCCGCCGACCAGGCGACCGTAGAAGGCCAGATCGGCGCGTACCCCGGCAATTTCCTCTTCGCGATCACGCAGCGTGCCCTGCAAATCAGCAAGTGCCGCCTTGGCCACTTGTTCGGAGCGTTCAAGCACAACGACGCGCCGTTTCAACGCTTCGGTATCGAGGCTGTCGACGTGCTGAAGCGGGGCAACTGGCGCTCGTTTCGGCACCAGCCAGAGGCTGGTTCCGACAACGGCCAGGGTCACCGAGCCAAGCCAAAACAGGATCATGAACAACCAGAGCCGGCGCGAGCGCGCGGGATCCAATTGTCGTACGACAAAATTCGGAGGAGCCATGAAAATCGGGACTTTGCTGGCGGCCACACGGACCAGGTGGACTGCGCTTATAGCCATGCGCACTGCAAAGCGTCAAGCGCAGTTATACTTTCGGCATGGTAACGCGTGGAATTGCGCAAGGGTTAATCAGAGGTCGACGAGATCATGCTTTGGCTTAAGGCCTTTCACATCATTTTTGTCGTGACCTGGTTTGCCGGCCTGTTCTATTTGCCGAGGCTCTTCGTCTATCACGTTGAAGCAAGTGAACCGATGATTCGCGAACGCCTGAAAATCATGCAGCGACGGTTGCTGATGATTACCCATGTCGGTGGCGCCCTCGCAGTCGCCTTCGGTATCGTGCTGATGCTCTGGTGGTTGCGCAACGCGCCGGAGTATCTGCATCAGGGCCTCTGGTTCCACTTGAAGTTGCTGCTGGTAGCAGGCCTGATTGGCTATCACGCCATGCTTGCGCGCATGGTTGGTCAATTCGCCGATGATCGCTGCACCCGTTCCAGTCGTTGGCTGCGCCTTTTCAATGAAATCCCGGCACTGCTGCTGATCGGGATTGTCATACTTGTTGTCGTCAAACCGTTCTGAATGCGGGCTTGGAACGATGCGCTGGTATAGTTCGACTCCAGTAGGGGGTAAGCATGCAGGCTAGCGAGCCGTTTTCCCGCCGTCCGCGTTTGCGTGCGGCACACGTCACCCAGATTCCGCTGCGTACAGCGGATCTTCGCGAGCGTGGAAAACGACTTTGTGAAATGGGCTGGGATATCAACGCCGCGTTGCAACTGGCCGAGGATGCGGAAACGCTGGCCAGCACCTGTCGACAGCTTGACGATTCGACAACGGCCAAGCGCCTCGAAAGCTTTGCCGAAAACCTGTGGGTGTTGCTCGATCCGCCGGTTATCCCCGATGCGCAGATGCTTGCCGAGTTGTCGACGCGATTCGACATTCTCGATTCCGAGCGCAGCGACGTCGATGCAGCCGTTGCTGCCCAGGACGACCGTCAGGCGACGTTGTTTGGCTATGCCGCCGCCGAGGACAATGGTTTTCCACTGCTGGTCCGGCCGCCGTCCCGATACTGGCAGCGCTATGCATCGCTGCCGCCGGCCAGCCGACTGGAGCCCATGCCGCCGCCAATCGTCGAAGTTGTGGCGATGCCCGGGGGATTGGAGCTCGAGCAAACCCTCATCGATGACGTGCCGCTGGACGTCACAGAAGACACCGCGCCGGAGTTCGATCTGTCGATGCCGCCTGCACCACCGGCGGCAGATCAAGACGATAGCGCGGATCTCACTGCGGATACCGAGCCCGAGCTGATCGAAGGCCCGCGTAAAGCCTGCCATCTGCACGACGCCAGTGAACTCGGCGTTGCGATCGATCTGCAGCTGGGCATGCTCGGTTATGAGCTCGTCCACGTCGATGGAATTGATGCCCTGAAGGAATGGCTGAGCCGTTCGACACCGTCACTGGTCATGCTCGATGGCGAACACCTGCCGTTCATCGAGGAAATCGGCGCCCTCGTGCAGTCGGCGAGGACGCGCACTGATCAGCGAGTCCTGTTGATTGCTCACGGCGCCGGCAAATCCGACCTCGCCGCGCGGCTGCGTGCCATGCGCGCCGGTTGCGATGCCTGCATCGTGCAGCCGGAAAATGCCGAAGCCGTAATCGATCGTCTGCGCCAGCTCGATATCGGCAGCCAGACCGAGCCTTACCGCATCATGATCGTCGAAGATGATCGCTCGCAGGCATTTTTTGCAGAATCAATACTGCGCAAGAACGGCATGCAGACGCTTGCTGTTGGCGAAGCCGTCGACGTGCTCGACAAGCTCGACGAATTCGATCCCGACCTGATCCTGATGGATCTGAACATGCCGGTTTGCAACGGCATTGAGCTGACGGCGCTGATCCGCGAACGCGAAGCCTATATTTCCACACCGATCGTGTTTCTTTCCGGCGAAGGTGATACCGAGAAGCACTTCGAGGCGCTCAGTGCCGGTGGCGATGATTTCCTGACCAAGCCAATCGCTCCACGGCACCTGATTACCGCCGTCAGCAGTCGCGTAAAGCGCGCCCGTCTGGTCGCTAGACGCCGACCCACCGCCGCAGCCAAGACGACTCCGAATGTCCACGATGTCGCCCAAATCAACACCCGCTTGACCGAAATGCTGGCCATGGAAGATGCCGCGACGCGCCCAGGCGGCGTCCTGTTCATCGCCCTTGAATGTTCCGATGAACTGCGCAAGCGCCTCGGCAAATCCAGGTTTTCAGTTCTCATCGAAAAGCTCATCGACATACTCAAGAATCGCCTCGGCAAGAACGACATGCTGGCGCGCTCGGGCGAGGGCGAGTTTCTGTTGCTCAATCCGGATCGACCAACCGCTGCACTCGATGTGCTTGCACGAGAATTGCGTGAGGATGTCGCCAAGGCCTCGTTCGACCTGCCCGCAAACGCTACCGAAGTCGCCATCGCCATCGGCTTGTGTGCGTTCACCCAGGCGGTCGGCGATGCGCGCGCGATGATTGATGTGGCCGAACGCGCCTTGCTTGATCCGCCGTCTGCAAATGAACCGGTTGTGTCGGCGGTGGCCAAGGCCGCCGACGAGGAGCCGGTTGATCCTATCGTCGCGGCCGTGCGCAAGGGACTGGCCGACTCGGCGTTCCGCACCGTGTTTCAGCCGATCGTTTCGCTGCACGGTGAAGAGGAGAAACAATTCCAGGCACTGCTGCGCCTTTCCACCGACGACGGCCGCGTCTATTCCGCAACCGAGCTGGTTCCGGCTGCCGAATCAGCCGGACTCATCGCCGAAGTCGATCGCTGGATGCTGGAAAACTGCCTCGATACGATCGTCGAACACTTGGGCGCGGGTGAAAATGTCCGTCTTTTCGTCAACCAGTCGGCGGCCAGCATGCGCGATCCGGATCGAATCGACTGGATGCGCCATGCGCTGGAATCACGCCGTGTTCCGGCGGCACAGCTCTCCCTCGACCTGCGCATGCAGGATGCATCGGCGAATCTGGCGGGGACCATCGGTTTCGCTCTGGCGATGAAGCAAATCGGCGTCAATCTCACACTCTCGGGAGTCGAGGCCGGCGACCAGGTCACCGACATGCTCATGCATCTGCCGGTCGATTTCATCAGGCTGTCTCCGCGCTACGCCAACGACCGCAACGGCGACACCAGTAAAGAGTTGCGCGATCTGGTCAAGCTCGCCCATGCCAGTGGTCGCAAGGTCATTGCGCCGCGTGTCGAGGAGGCTCGCGTTGCCGCCTCGCTATGGTCGTGCGGTATCGATTTGATCCAGGGCAATTTCGTCCAGGAAGCAACCCGCGATGCGACCTACGATTTCCAGGTCGCGCACGCTTGAAGCCTTGGCCGAGACTGATCACAACATGTCGACCGTGAATTCGAACTCCCGCTGGCGCACATGGCTGATCGCGGCCCTGGCAGGGGTGGCGATTGTCGTCGCGTCTGCGCTTGTTTTTGTTCCCCAATGGCCACCTGCCGGCATTGCATCAGTACTCATCGGTATCGCGATTGTGCTTGTCATTCTTGCCCTGACCACGCCGCCGCCGGTTGCAGAACAGGTGCTTCCGGCACCGGTCACGACCGCGGTGAAGCAGGCACCGGCGGCAATTCCGCCGGCGATCCTGCAGGAGCTTGAATCGCTGCGCGCCATCCAGGGCGAGCTGCTTGCTGCACGCCAGGAGGCCGAGGCGGCAACCATGGCCAAGGGCGAGTTCCTGGCCACGATGAGCCACGAAATCCGCACGCCGCTGAACGGCATCGTGCCCTTGCTCGACATTCTGCGTTCGACACCGCTGCAGCCGGATCAACGCGAATATCTGGCCACTGCGTACCAGTCGGCGATGGAACTGTTGCGCATCGTTGATGACATTCTGGATTTTTCCAAACTTGAGGCGAGCAAGCTCGAGCTTGAGAGCGTCGGCGTCAATCTCAAGGAGCTGGTTGATTCGGTCGCCAAGCTCATGCAGGGCAGTGCCACGGCCAAGGGCTTGCGACTGGGCGTTGTCATCGATCCATCCGTGCGTCTTGCCGTGCGCGGCGACCCGGTTCGATTGCGCCAGGTGCTGACCAATCTGGTCAGCAATGCGGTCAAGTTCACTGAGCGCGGCAGCGTCACCATCCAGATCGGCAAGCGCGGCGAAACGCGCACCCACCACGAAGTGACATTCGCCGTCCGCGATACCGGCATCGGGCTGACCGAAGAAGCCGCGGCGCGGCTGTTCAAGCCGTTCACCCAGGCCGATGCATCGACCACTCGCGTGTTTGGGGGTACCGGTCTCGGCCTGGTGATCTGCAAGCGCCTGGTTGATCTGATGGGTGGCAAGATCGGCGTACGTTCAGAGCCCGGGCGTGGCTCGGTGTTCTGGTTCAACGTGCCGTTGCAGAAAGCGATTGGAGATATCCGCACGAGAACCGATCTTGCCGGTGTGCGCGCGTTGATCCTGAGCGGCAATGAAGCTTTCATTCGTCGCTCTGGCAGCCTTTTGAGCCAGCTCGGCATGAGTCATCTGCACAGCAATCTTGCCGTCGATGCACTGACCCGGTTGCGATCAAGTTCTGCGGCAGGAGAGAGTTGGGGATACGAATTTCTGCTCATCGATGTCGCCACCGTCGGCTCCGCGACGATTGCCCTGGTTCGCAATATCCGCCGTGATCCGTCGCTGGATCAGCTGCGCATTGTCATCGCCGGCAGCCATGAAGGCGTACAGGATCTGCGCTCCGATGAGCGCCAGGCGGCCATATCCGAGTCATTCGACGAACGCGAGCTGCGCGAAACCTTGAGCCGGCTGCTGGGTATTGGCCAGGTTGAAATCAACCGCGAAGGCCCGTTGCTGGCAACGCCGATGTCAGCCGATGAGGTCGCGGCGCAAGAGCCGGCCGCCTACGCCAAGCTGCACGGTCGTGCGCTTCTGGTCGAAGACAATCCGGTCAACCTGAAAGTCGCAAACCGATTGCTGATCCTGCTCGGCATCGAGGTCGATAGTGCAACCGACGGCAGCATCGCCCTGAAGATGCTGGCGGAAAACCAATATGACCTGATTCTCATGGATTGCCAGATGCCGGTCATGGACGGCTATACGGCGGCACGCAAACGTCGCGAAGATGAAAAGGTGCGGAACCTTCCGCATTTGCCTATCATCGCGATGACCGCGAATGCGATGGTTGGAGATCGCGAAAAGTGCCTCGCCGCAGGCATGGACGACTACCTGACCAAGCCGCTCAATCGGCCACTCCTGTACAAGACTCTGGCGCACTGGCTGGAAACTTCATCCGCGCAGGCAACATCGGCTCCGACCGTCGTGCCGACGAAACCGGCTCCGTCGCAGTCGGTTCCATCAGCCGTTTTTGCCGCGCCGCCAGCGAGTCAATTCGGAGCGGCTCCGGCTTCCGCTGCTGTCTCGCCAACAGCGGCTCCGCCAGTGGATCAGGCAACGGTCCAGGAGCTTCTCGAAATCATGGGGGAGGGCTTCAGCGAGCTGGTCCAGGTCTATTTCGATGACACCCCGAAGTTGCTCGCGCGCTTGCGTCAAGCCGCGGGAGACAGCGATCACGAGATCATTTCCGAAGTAACCCACTCGTTGAAATCATCCAGCGCAAATGTCGGCGCGCTGCCGCTCGCCGAACTTGCCAGGAATGCCGAGGTTCAGGCCAAGGCACGCCGCAGCGACGAGCTTGGTTCACTGCCTCAATGCCTCGACAACGAATACCGTCGTGTCCTTGAGGCGTTTGCCGGAATCGGGCTGGTGCCTTAAGGCAACGCTGATCAAGTGGCGCAAGCATCACGACACTTGATCAGCATCGACTGGATCAGCTACCGATCTTTGTTTGCAGGTAGTTCGCTTCGCCGAGTTGCGCAATCAGGCCAAGCTGGGTCTCCAGCCAGTCGATGTGTTCTTCCTCGGATTCGAGGATGTCGACGAACAACTTGCGGCTGACGAAATCCCCGCTGCTCTCGCAATAGGCAATCGCCGCCCGAAGATCAGGAACCGCCTGTTGCTCCAGCTTCAGATCGCAGGCGATAACTTCGCTCGGATTTTCCCCGATCAGCAACTTTCCAAGCTGTTGCAGATTGGGCAAGCCATCGAGAAACAGGATCCGCTCGATCAGTTGATCGGCGTGCTTCATCTCATCGATCGATTCCTTGTACTCATGCTCGGCAAGCTCGGCATAGCCCCAGTTGCGATACATGCGTGAATGCAGGAAATACTGATTGATCGCCGTCAATTCATTGAACAGTGACTTGTTCAGATGCTCGATGACCTTGCTATCACCTTTCATGTGCGCGCTCTCCATTTGGATGGGTTGAGATGGCCGCCTTTGGCAGCCTGTCGGATTCAATCTGGCCAGTCTGCGGATACGGCTGGACGGTACATCTTCCGGCGCCTTTCGACCCGTCCAATCACGAGGGGTCTGCAAACCGTCGTTGTCTGTCCGCGCCCAGCCGAACTCTCACTGCAATCGTCAGACGACCGCAGTGGCCACTATAGCCAAAGCAGAAGAATCAGGGGGTAACGCGAATCGGACGCATTGATGCGTGCAAGCAGTGTGCGCTCGCTCAGGCAGCGACCGCCAGGCGCAACGGAAATGCGCGAATTGCCGGTGCGCGCGCCTCAGCGAGAATCTCGCGGGCGACATCAATACACGAGCCACAGCCGCTTCCGCAGCCGGTGCGCATGGTCAGCTCTTCGAGCGTGCCGACGCCACGTGCGGCCGCATCGCGGATCTCGCTATCAGTGATGCCATTGCAAATACATACGTACATGGACGGTGGCCGTCTGAGGGACAGGCACATTTAATTGCAAATGCGAATGATTGTCAACAACTGCCGCATCCCGGTTCAACAGCCTGTTACAGGATCGAATTCGGGCGTCAAAAAGCTATCGACGCGCGCAGGCCGCTTCGTCGGCCGCCGCTCGGACCGGATCCAGTTCACGCAGCGAGGTTTTGCAAAGTGCTTCTGCCAGGGGCAGCAAATGACGCAAGGCTTGCTCGTACACGCCTCGCTTGAACGACACTACATGCTCGCTCGGATACCAGAAATCGACCCAGCGCCAATGGTCGAACTCTGGCTTCTCGTTGGCATCGAGGCGGAAATGCGTCTCATCACCGGTAAAGCGCAGCAGGAACCAAACCTGCTTCTGACCCACGCAGGTGGGTCGGACATTCCGCCGTACGAATCGGTTCGGCAATCGATAACGCAACCAACCCGGGGTTTCCCCGAGCACCTCGACATGCTCGGGTTGCAAGCCGGTTTCTTCCTCAAGCTCCCGGTACATGGCCTCAATCGGAGTCTCGTCGGTGCGCATGCCGCCCTGCGGAAACTGCCAACCATCACGGTTGACCCGTCGCGCCCAGAATACGCGGCCATCATCCCTTAAAAGGACGATGCCGACATTGGGGCGAAAGCCATCTGGATCGATCACGTGGAATCTCCACTTCCTGCAGGGACAACGGTCACGCTCAACGCCGTCGAAGCCAACCGACACGAATCGAAGCAGCGCGGAACACCCGTTACGCCTGATTCTTCCACAGCGCCAACGGCACCGGCAAGGCATCCGAGTTGGCGCAAAGCCAGAAAGCTCTTGAGGACAACGCTTGACACCCGCGATGCAGGCACTAGAATCCGACCCCCCTCAGAGCCTCCGGCTCGCATCAGAATGCCGCTCCGTCAATCCGGGCACAGCACGCAAAATGTCGGGACCAAAGCGGTAAGTTCAGGAATTCTGGCTATGTAGCTCAGCCGGTTAGAGCACGGCACTCATAATGCCGGGGTCGGTGGTTCGAGTCCACCCATAGCCACCAGAATCCTCTGAAAATCAATGACTTGCCAGTAGGCGCTCGTTGAAGCCAGACCAAGCGCTGCACTGTTGCCGGCGCAACACTTCGCTTTTCCGGCAAGTACCTTCACCTGTTTCTGACCCGAGCTGGCCGCCTGGCCGATGGTCGACTTTGCGTTCGAACAAAGCATGCTTGAGCGCGCGTGAGTAGCCAGCACTTCCCGTTTCTGGAAACGAAACTTGATCCAACCTCACCACGGGGTTTCGAGCCCGCCAAGGCGACTCATTCAGCTTCACCGATGCTGGCGCCGCGAAAAGACGGATAGCGCAATGGCTCGCTATACTCCGTTGAATTCCGGAGCCATTGATAACGCGTGCCGAATCCCATTGATCCGATCTTCATCAGCGCCTATACCGCGACATCTGCCCTCGGCCGGGGTCTGGCTGACCATCACACGGCGCTCCATCAGGGGCGTAGCGGGCTTCACCGCAACGATTTCACCCAGGTGCCGCTGGATTGCGCAATTGGTCGCGTAGCGGGGCTTGAGCAGGCTTCGCTGCCGGAAGATTTTTCGGCATTCGAGTGTCGCAATAATCGCTTAGCCTGGCTGGCGATCGAGGCTGATGGATTCCTCGATCAGGCGCGTGCCGCGATTGCCCGCTACGGTGCGGATCGGGTGGCTTTGCTGGCGGCGACATCGACATCAAGCATTGGCACGACCGAAGAGGCCTACGCGAATCTCGATGGCGACCGCATGCCGCGAAGCTCGCGTCGGTCTGCGGTGCATACGCCGCATTCGCCAGGCATCTTTCTCGAACAGGTATTGGGCACGCGCGGCCCCTGTCTGACGACGGCGACGGCGTGTTCATCGAGTGCGAAAATTTTCGCCAAGGCCGAGCGCATGATTCGCCTCGGCGTCGTCGATGCTGCAATTCTGGCCGGGGTGGATACGCTCTGCGGCAGCGTCTTGTTCGGTTTCAATTCGCTGGAACTCGTCGCGCCACAACCGTGCCGGCCCTTTGATGTACGCCGCTGCGGCATTTCGATCGGTGAAGCCGCGGGGTTTGCCCTGGTCGAGCGCAGCGGATCCGCGCGTTCGGCGCGCTTGATCGGTTGGGGCGAGTCCAGCGATGCCCATCACATGTCAACGCCACACCCGGAAGGCCTCGGCGCGCAGCTCGCACTGGAGGGCGCATTGGCGCGGGCCGGCTTGAGTGCGAACGACGTCGACTACATCAATCTGCATGGCACGGCCACGCCGAAGAACGATGAGGTCGAGGCTGGCGTTGTCGTCCGTGCCTTCAACCCGCGCACGCGGGCCAGCTCGAGCAAGGGCTGGACAGGCCACACCCTGGGCGCGGCCGGCATTCTTGAATCGGTGATCAGCTTGATCGCAATCGAAGATGGCTTCATACCGGGCACGCTCAATTGCGAACAACGCGATCCGGTTTGCGGGCCGCAGATCGCGCTGAAAAACGAAGTGGCAGATGTGCGCATCGCGCTGAGCAATTCGTTTGGTTTTGGTGGCAGCAATTGCACGCTGGCGTTTGCTCGCGCGGAGCAATCATGAGCGCCTTGCATGTCTGTATCGAGGGTATCGGTTTCTGGTCACCGGGTTGGCCGGATTGGGATGCGGCGCGCCGTGGCTTGCGTGGTGAAGCAAAGGCCGATCCGGCCGTCGTCAAGCCACTACCGACCCTGCTCGCCGCAGCCGAGCGTCGGCGCGCGCCGCTTCCGGTTCTGCTCGCTTGCGAAATTGCCGCGCAAGCCTGCGCGGCCGCAGGTCATGCGCCGGATACGTTGCCATCGGTGTTTGCAGCGACGCATGGCGATCTCGTCATCACCGATTACATGTGCCGAACGCTGGCCACGGCACCGCGCGAACTGTCTCCAATTCGTTTCCACAACTCCGTGCACAACGCGCCAGCCGGGTACTGGACAATCGCCGCAAACTGCCATGCCGGTTCAACCTCGATCAGCAGTTGGCATTCGACGTTTGCGATCGCATTGTTCGAGGCTGCCGTGCAAGCCTTGGCCGATGACACGCCAGTCCTGCTCGCCGCCTACGACACCGAATCGCCCGGGCCGCTTGGCGACGTTTCACCCTCGACGACCCAATTTGGCGTCGCCATGGTGATTGCGCCGCCGAATGGCCGATCCTCGACGCTGCGCATGGAGTTGCAAGCGTTGCAAGAGCTGACGCGCGCTGCCGATCCGCTGCCGGCCGAATTCGCCGCACTCGCAATGAACAACCCGATGGCCGCACAAAGCCTGCCCGTACTGGCGATCATGGCGAGTGCCGAATCAGGCAAACTGCGAATTCAGGCCGGAAAGCAATCGAGCCTCGATCTGGAGTTCAATGCATGAGTGATTCGTCACTGGGCCGCGTGGCGATCCTGATCCCCGCCCTGAACGAAGAGATGGCAATCCGCCGTGTGCTCGAATCGGCACTTGCCGTGCTGCCGGATGTGATTGTCGTCGATGATGGTTCAACCGACCGCACCGCGGAAATCGCCAGCGAATTTGGCGTAACCCTGATTCGCCACGCCTCACCCAGGGGCAAGGGTGAAAGCTTGCGCGATGGGTTCCGCGAAGCCTTGCGTCTCGGCTTCGATGCCGTGGTTGCGATGGATGGTGATGGTCAACATGATGCAGCCGATATCCCGCGCATGCTC
>NZ_DASSYD010000142.1:0-10701 GCF_035703485.1 Dokdonella sp.
CCGGATGAGTTTTTCGCACGGTTTCTCGAACAGACTATTCGCGACGGCGAGAATCAATTCCACCGCTTTGCCAGCGTCGGTTGTGGAAACTGTGATACCGAAATCCGCGTGGCGCAACTGCTCGTCAATCGCGGCTTCTCCCATTTCACTATCGATTGTCTCGATATCAACAGCCCCATGCTGGAGCGCGGAAGATCTGCAGCCATGGAAGCCAATCTCGAACAGCACATCCGACCCCAGTTGACTGACTTCAACACTTGGCAACCAGAACCTGCAACCTATAGCGCGATCTTGGCCAACCAGAGCCTCCATCATGTGGCCGAGCTCGAAACGCTATTCTCCACGATCGAATTTGCACTGTCGCCAGATGGTCGATTCCTGACCTCGGACATGATCGGCCGCAATGGCCACATGCGTTGGCCGGAAGCGATGGCGATCATCCACGAATACTGGCGCGAACTTCCACAAGCCAGTCGCTGGAATCGGCAACTTCAGCGCCACGAGGAACTGCTCGAATACTGGGATTGTTCGAATGAGGGTTTCGAAGGAATTCGTGCCCAGGATATCCTTCCACTATTGATCGAACGTTTCGACTTTGAGCTTTTTCTGCCATACGGCAACCTGATCGATCCCTTCATTGATCGCAGCTTCGGTGGTAATTTCAATCCCAAACTCCCCGAAGATCGCGACCTGATCGATAGGATTCATGCACGCGATAC
Source organism: Dokdonella sp. (assembly GCF_035703485.1). Classification (GTDB taxonomy): domain Bacteria; phylum Pseudomonadota; class Gammaproteobacteria; order Xanthomonadales; family Rhodanobacteraceae; genus Dokdonella. The sequence goes on from NZ_DASSYD010000142.1 coordinate 720, forward strand.
GGCTGAAATCCTGGCCGGAACGATCACGCCGACTCATTTGATCGCCGTCATGCGCAAACGACCGTTCGAAGGCAAGTGCCTTCATCCTCCGGGACTCACGCCGACAGGATGCGTGCGTAATCCGCCGTGATCAGCTTGGCACCAGCAGATGGAACAGATTTTGATTCTATTCCGATGTGGCTCCAATCTTGAATCGATGACACTAATCATACTGATCATGGCCACCAAACCCAAAACGCAAAGCATGATTCCAGTCAATCTATCTGCCGATGAGTTTGCCGCGCTGCTTGGGGAGCACGGCAAAACAGATGACGCGTATCTTGCGCGTCACTATCCACGCTTTGCGTCGACGCTCAACGAATTCTGCTCCGGTTGGCAAGGAGACCGCGGCGTCAAGCTGCTCGATGTCGGCGCCCATTGGCTGCATCAATCAGTGCTGTGGCAGAAGGCCGGCTTTCAAGTCAGCGCGCTCGATCTTCCGGCGACATTCGAAATGGTCGACGTGCAATCACTCGCGCGTGAAATGGATATCGCATTGATAAACTGCGCTGATCTCCAGGCAGCAGATGCGCTTGATGTGATTGAGGATTCCAGCATGCACGTGATCCTGTTCACTGAGATCATTGAGCACCTGACATTCAATCCGGTACGATTCTGGAAGCAGATCCATCGCATCCTGGCACCTGGTGGTCGCATTGTCGTTACGACACCCAACTACTATGCATGGAATGGTCGAGCGTGGAATTTTTTTCGATTCGTGCGAGGTCTCGGTGGCGGGATAAGTGTCGAAAATATCCTTCGCACGCACACCTACGGTCACCACTGGCGCGAGTTCTCAGCAGGAGAACTATGCCGCTATTTTTCTCTTTTGTCTCCTGACTTCAAGGTGGTCAAGGCAAAGCGAGTACGGAACTTTCCTTATGCCAATGCTCGTCGCGGAAGAGGCATCTTGAGCTGCGTGCTTGAAACGATTCCAGGCTTGCGCCCCAACCTGCACCTGGAAATCGAACTCTCTTCCAAGAATCACGGCATCGTCATTCAACCAGGCTGGTAGATCGCGACGGCAGCAGTTCCCCAACGTCAAACCCGCGAACACACTCAATTCCGAACTTGCTGTCGCTCCTTGGTCGTCAACGCCACCTTGTCACGCAAATAGACCGGCAAGGCGAGTTCGGGGGCGAGACCCTGGCCGCTGCTGGCTTCGCGGGCGGCAAGCCGTGCGATTGCCGTTGCCTGTGGATAGCGCTCTCCTTGCGCCCATGCAGGAGCCGATTCCAGTCGCGATTGAATCATTTCGGCGTAGCTGTCCCAGCCGCTGCCGATGACGTTCCATATCTGCCCGGCAGCCACCTTGAGCACCGCGGCGGAGCCCACGCTTTCCATGCCCAGTGGCTCGACCAATCCTTCTTGATCACGGCGGAACGTACCGGCGTAGATTTCGCCCATGCGCGCATCTATCACGGCGAGAATTGGGTGGTTGTTGTTGGGAGCATCCAGCGCCAAGGCGGCGAGTGACGAGATCGGGATCACCGGGAGATCGAGCGCAAGAGCAATACCTTGCGCTGCGGAAATCGCCAGACGCACACCGGTAAAGGCACCCGGGCCTCGACCGACCGCGATGACGTCAAGCTGACGTCGTGATACGCCGGCTTCGGTCAGCACCTCCTCACACATCGGCAGCAGCAACTCGGCGTGGCGGCGCGGCGCAAATTCGCTGCGCGAGATCAACTCGCCGTTACAGCTCAGGGCAACCGAACACGATTCGGTGGAAGTTTCTATGGCAAGCAGATTCATGGCTATATTCTACCTTTGCGATTGGCCGATCCCGTACCAGTCGATGCGACGGGTCAGATACATCAAGGCGGCGATGGCTGCGAGCAGGGCGATGGCACCCATCAGCAGCGAATGTTGCTCGCTGATGACCAGCCCGTAGAGCAACCCATAGACCAGCGCCAGCAGCGCCCCGAGCGTCCCACCCGCACTACGGCTTCGAGCAGCAGCAGCGGCATAGCCAGCAATGATGCCGACTACCGCGATTGCTGCGATGGCGTAGGCCCAGGCAAAGCCGATTTGTTCCGACAGTGCCAGCAGCACGACATAGAACGTGGACAAGGCCAGACCCACCATCAGGTATTGCACCGGATGCACCCGCCAGCGGCCAAGCGCTTCAAACAGAAACAAGGCGACAAAGCTCAAGGCGATAAACAGGATGCCGTATTTGCCGGCGCGCTCGTTGCGTTGATAGGTTCTGACCGGCTGGAACAATTCGACACCAAAAGCCGATTGCTGGAGAGCATAGTTGCTGAATTCTTCCACTGCACCTTGCTGGCCATAGCTGCGGTTGAGATCGAGCACTTGCCAGTGCGCAGTGAATTCGCCACTGGATTCGGCATGGCTTTCGGGCAGGAATGCGCCGGCGAAGCTCGGATCGGGCCACGCTCCGGAAACCGTCACATCGGTCTGACGAGCCAGGGGCAAAAAGCTCAGCGCTGCCGTTCCGGCCAGGCGCATGTCGAAGGCAAACTCATGCGCGGCAAGCCGCGATTCGGGATCCACCGGCCATGCCACCTCGGTTGCGGTGATACCACCGATGCCCTCGCCACCTGGACCAAAAGCAACATCAGTTGCGTCGATCTTCAATGCTGACAGGCTGCGAATGCCGCGCACATCGGCAACCGGCACACGCAGTACCGCCTGGGTCCATTGCGGTTCGCCTCCGTTGCGACTCAGTGCGGCAATGTCTTCGCTGCGGAATCGACCGCTCAGGCCAATTGTCGCCGTGTAGATCGGCGTCGCATAGATTCCATACTGACGGACTTCGGTAGCGAGATTGCCCTTGATCTCAAGTTTCTCGGGTAATACGTAACGCAACTGGTCGCGACTGATCCATCCCTTGTCGCTCTGCACCTGGCGGCGCACCGGAACAACCAGCACCGGGCCACCGACAATCTGCGAGCCGCCCCAGCGTTCTGAAATATTTTGACGCGCCTCGCTTTCGAGGCCTTGCCGCTCGCCGATCAAACCCTGCACCTGCAGCAGGGGAATCAACATGAGCATGGCAAGTACGCCAACGCCCATCGCCTTGAACGTGATGCCTTGTGTCCAGCCAGGTGCCTGCATGTTTGATCCCCTCATCTGTGGTGAGGGCATTGGGCGCCATCGGCCGGACCATGGGCTGATGCCATGTGGCTGTTTGCGGGCGAAAACGGCGGGTGAGCTGCCATCTGTGCCGACGCCCGGGCCATTTGCCGCTTGATGAGATGTTGGGCCCTTTTGCTTTGCACTGCCAACAAGCTCAGAAGCAGGGTCGCTGGGCCCCTGCCTGCGCAGGGGCGACGGGGGATTGGGATGGGAAGTGAGGTTGCTTGGTGTTGCTCGGGTTTCGGGTTTCGGGTTTCGGGTTTCGGGTTTCGGGTATTGGGTATCGGGTATCGGGTATCGGGTAGTGGGTATCGGGTAGTGGGTAGTGGGTAGTGGATATCGGAAGTTGGAAAGCGAGTGTCGGCTGATGGCCGTCGATCTTGTGCGCTGGGAAGCGGGCCAGGGGACCGACCTTTGATCCATGAAACCCAGTCTCCCACTCCACGAAAGCCTGAAACCAGCGACTATCTGGAAGGTGAAATCTCGCTGGACAAACGCTTGAGCCTCCAGCACGCGACGAACCACAAGAAAACCTCTCGTCGCCGCTGCGCAGGCAGGGACCCAGTGACTTTGGCTTCGCCCTGTTCGCGCTGCGAAGCGCATTCCAGCGGGCACTTCAATTGCCCGGATTAGCTCGCCACGCGTTCGTAACAGTCAAGGATCAGGGACGCCGAACCGCGCCTGCACAGGCGCAACGGGGGAATGGAAACTGAACCCGGCTGGCTGTCGCCAGCCCGATCAGTTCTCGGCAACCCCCGCAACGTCTATGATGTGCGGACTTTCTATTTGAACGAGGTTATCCGACAATGTTGAGCACTCTTCGAAGCAGGACGATCCGCAGCATCCTGTCCATTACCTTGTGCGCGCTGATACCAATGAGCGCCCTCGCCCAAACCAAGCCGGCCGAACCAGCCGCAGCGGCCAAGCCCAACGCAGCAGCCGAGGCCCCGGCACCCGTCAACCCCAAGGTGCTGATCAAGACCAGCCTCGGCGATATCACGGTTGAGCTGGATGCCGAAAAGGCACCGAAAAGCGTTGAAAACTTCCTCCAGTACGCCAAGGATGGTTTCTACGCCGGCACCATTTTTCATCGGGTCATCGGCAACTTCATGATCCAGGGCGGCGGCTTTACACCCGATCTGCATCAGAAACCAACCCGCCCGTCGATCACCAACGAGGCCAAGAACGGACTGTCGAACAAGCGCGGCACACTCGCCATGGCGCGTACGCCCGATCCAAATTCCGCAACCGCGCAGTTTTTCATCAACCTGGTCGACAACCGCAATCTCGATTTCGTCAGTGACGAACGCGCCGAGACCTGGGGCTACGCGGTATTCGGCAAAGTGATCGAAGGCATGGATGTCGTCGACAAGATCGCCGCGGTACCAACAGGACCCAAAGGCCCGTTCCGCAGTGACGTACCAACCACTGATGTGACAATCGAGAAAGTAGAAATCCTTCCCTGAGCATGACGACACTCTTCATCTCCGATCTGCACCTGGATCTGGTGCGCCCAGAGATCATCGAACTGTTTTCGAAGTTCGTACGCGAAGAAGCGGTACACGCCGACGCGCTCTACATCCTCGGTGACTTGTTCGAGGCGTGGATCGGAGACGATGCTGAAGACGAAACCGGAAGGCGTTTCGTCGAAGCCATGCGGCCGATGCGCGAAGCGCAGCGGCCGTGCTTCTACATGCACGGAAACCGCGATTTCCTGCTGGGCGAGCGCTTCGCCAAAGAAGCCGGAATGACCTTGCTACCCGACCCTTCCGTCATCGACCTCTACGGCACACCCACCCTGCTGATGCACGGCGACACCTTGTGCACCGACGACGTCGAGTACCAGGCATTCCGCAAGCTCTCACGCTCACCAGAGTGGCAACGCGCATTCCTCTCAAAAAGCGTCGAAGAGCGGCAGGCATTTGCCAACCAAGCGCGCCAGGAAAGCAAAAAGCACACCGGCGACACAGCGAATGAAGGGATCATGGATGTGAATCAGGGAGCGGTAGAACAAGCAATGCGATCAGCCAAAGTGGATAGGCTCATTCATGGGCACACCCACCGACCGGCTACGCATGAAATAAAACGTAACGGCGAAATACTAAAGAGACTGGTGCTGGCGGATTGGTATCAACACCCTTCACGACTTTGCATCCTAAAACCCTAATGGATGGCAAATTAAGGACAAGTAACTATCCTGCAATGCAAACGTAGTTGAGCCATCCTAGTCATTCTAAGAGTCATTCATTCAGCTATCCGGCTTCGGATAGTTCTTTGCAAGTAGCCGCCGTAACGAGGAAGACTCAGATCCACAGACCGAACGAACCAGGCGGAAAAATGGATCGAATCATTCACTTTCAATACTCACACCTAAAGGTAAACCGGGGGTGGGCAGCATTCAGAACGAACGAACTCACCTCACTCCTTCTCACTTGGCAACTACCTTCTGCGCGCTCGTGAATTTGCGCTTGGTGCCATTCTCCATAACCAGATTCACGTAGTACCAATAAGTCATTCCAGACTTGTAATCGGCATCGCGCCAACGGTAGATCGACCCCTGCTTACCGGTCTGATCGAGACGTGAAATGATCCCTGCGCTTACCCGTTGAAACGGACCATCTTGCAAATTGGAGCGATAGATTTCGTAACCATAAACACCATTTTCATGGGTCGACTTCCAAGTCAGCAATGGCCCATTGCCATCAGGAGCTGGCATTTCGACGGGATTGGTCGGCTGCTGCATGGCCTGCCGAAGCACGCTGGATACAGATGGCTCAACTTCACTAGCCTTTTTCAGCTCTTCTGCCAAATCTTTGACTTGTGTGTCCTTGCCGATACCCAACGCACCAAAACGCACAAACAACTTTCGCTTGTAGTCAGGCAGCTCGATTTCCAGCATGCCTCCGGTAACGCCACGTAGATTCATCGGAGGATAAATTACTTTGAGATTTCGGCAGGAAGGGTTGCTCGGAAAGCATTCGACTACCTTCGTACTCACCTTCATTCGACTGTTGGAAACAACCGCTCCAATCTTCAGCGGCTTGCCTGAAACATCATTGAGCACGAGAGTCAATTCAGCCCCGTCCCCTTCGCGCACCAATCCAAAGTCGAGCGGATCGGAACTCGGCACAACCGAACCACGCACTTGACCTCGAAGGCGGAACGCGACCAACGGCTGCAAATCATTATCGGTTTTCACCAATATTTTTTCATCAAAGCTGGACCAGGGCGCATCTTCTTTACTGCTTAGCTCCAGCGCCTTGCCGCCCTGCACAACCTTCGCATCAAAATAGGCGCTGGGCTTTTCAATGCCAACCAGTTTGACCGAGACCCCAGGGCGGACTTCAATTGGTACTATTCGTCGAATGGGCTTGGCAGCTTCAAAAATGCCGAACTCAATATCCGTACCCTCAGGAGAAACCAGCCAATCTGAAAACCCCTGCACCGAAAACCCATCGATCGGATTCGCCTGGCCCTTTGCATACACGTCAAAATGATGGCTGACTCGACCCACGTCGGCGTTGAGAGTAATTTCCATATCCAACGCAAACGATTCGCTTGCCTTTACCTTAACCGGCTCAAATTTGAACGAAGCATTCTTCGAATCGCTTGCCACAACCCGCTCGATTTCCAACGTGTTACCCGACACATTCAGCCCTTCGACATGGGCATGCACCTTTGCAAACGGGTGCGACTGGCCAATCTCCAAACCGGTGAAATCAATAGGGTTGGGAGAGCCCACTGGGCTGGACGCTGCAGCTGTGCCAATAGACGCGGACAGCGCAAGAAACATTGAAATTGCGAATTTAATCATGCGCATATGAAAAAGCCCACGTGTTTGTCCCACGTGGGCTCGTATTCCTCAGTTCAAAGCCAATATTTATTCGACAGAAAAACCTTGCAGAGTCACCGGCAGAGTTGGCAGATCGAGAGTAACCGATCCGCATTGACCCGTGGTAAACGAGGTAACTGCCAAGAAATATTGGCCTGCAGCTAAGCCCGTCAGATCAATTGTCTCACTTTGGCCAGCGGGATTGCTATCCGCCTCACGTGGGCACGCCGATGTATCAGCACACGTTCCCTGCATCAGGGCAATATACATGTCGTACGTCGGCGTTGTTGTGTTTACAGTCAAATTGCCGCTGATTGCACCCGGACCCAAAGTTATCGACCAGATTGCGTCGATAGCGGTACTTGTACCGGAAGAGCTACACATAAAACTCAGTTGATTTGTAGCCGAGCACGTATCATAAGCACCGGTAGTTGTATTGCTATTGGTGCCGTTGAGTGCCGGAGTACCGGCGGAAGGCGTGCAGGCTTGACCGAAGGCTGAGCCGGCCAAAGCCAAACTAGCTAATGCAATCGAGCAAGTAAGAATCTTTTTCATTTGTCACTCCAGTATGAAAGCCAATCGGGTTCTAGAATTTAGTTACCAATGAAACTCTGGCGGCGCGAGTCAAACTGATCAAAATACACATAACTGGTATTCGTAAAGTTCTGCCTATAGAACGTGTTCGCAGTTGAGAGTCCCAGCGTTGCCTGATCGACGCCACCCCAGCCTGAATTGGCCAAATTGGTAAAGGTACCCGTCGTTGAGCCTTCGGTGGTAGCCGTAGCCACATCGTTAACCCAGTACTTCATGGTAGCGGCCGCACCGATAGTTAGGTCAAATTCCACACGATTGGCACCTGCTTGATTCGGCAACACTACATCGGCAGCTTGATAGAATCCACCTGTATTTGTGTCACCCGCAAAGATTCGCAAAATTGCCGAACTGCCATTCCCGGTTATCAACACCGATACCAACCTACCGGAAGCGCCAGCGGGGGCAGACGCGCCCAAAATTTGGAATGCAGCCGCATTTCGATTTGCTTGGGTAAGACCGAGTCCCGAGGTATCGACGATAAACTGAACTCGATACCGCTGTTCGCTAGCCGGAGTCTGGTCAAGCACAAACGCCTTAGCGGCTGGTGAAGAGTTCTGGTTGAGCGCAACACGCAAGCGGCATTGAGTACCGTCGTAACCACCCGACTGACTGGTTGCAGTACCCTGCAAGGTCGACACCAAGCTCCAAGGCGGCGACAAGTTGCTCGGGCAAGTCTGCGCCATCGCTGCACCTGCAGCGCCGAAGCCCACCAAGCCGAGAACTGCCAGCGACAGTGTTTTCATTTTCGTATTCATTAAGTCTCTCCAGGTTTGTTCGGGCCGGGTGGTTCCCCTTCCCCTGTTGCATTGCAATATGGTCTTGCTGGTGCCTGAACTTGTCGGAGGATAGGAGTAGAACCCTTCCTCGTCAACAACTTTGCGGCATTTGCTTGACCGACTTGTCAAAACTCATTGTGGTGATTTACGGCGGTTCGAGTGGCCATTTGGGCCATTCGGTGCCGGCGCTTACCACGCCCACGCTGACTGAGACGCAACGGAAAGCGGGATCCGGACACTTTTCCGGGAACTTTTGACGATCCGCCGAAGGGGCTTGAGCCGGCTGGCCAGTGATTCCAGCCAGGTGACCCCTGCGCCTGTCGCTACCGGCGACATCCGACAGGCTGACAGTTTCGGCGATTCATTGACATTGACGCTCGCAGATGACGAGAATCGCGGTCCCCTGAATGCCCTTGTGTCCCTGATGCCTCTACTTGCGCCCGCTGCTTGTCTGGCCGTTGTTCCTGCACGCGATGAGGTGGCGACGGTGGCTGAGGTGGTTGCTGGTGTGCGCAGGACGCTGGGCTGTGGTGTTTTGGTGGTCGATGATGCGAGTACCGACGGAACCGCCTCGGCTGCTCGTGCTGCGGGTGCCGAGGTGCTGATGCTGCCGATCGGGCTTGGTGCCTGGGGTGCAAGCCAGGCCGGCATTCGTTACGCGTTGAGAAACGGGTATCGCGGCGTGATCAGCCTCGATGCGGACGGCCAGCATCTGCCGGCTTCGCTGCCTGATCTGTTTATCGCTCACCAACGCGAGCATGCAAACGTGGTGATCGGCACCTGCATTGAGCGTTTGAGCCTGCCGAAACGGATTGCCTGGCAGTATCTGCGCCTGCTCACGGGGCTGCGTTTGCGTGATTTCACTTCGGGCTTGCGACTATATGATGTGCAGGCAATGCGCATGCTCGCGGCACCAGAGGCGAGTCTGCTCGATTTTCAGGATGTTGGTGTCCTCATGTTGCTGGCCAGTAAAGGAATGCGGATCGTGGAAACGCCAACCGTCATGCAAGAGCGAAAGGAGGGCCATTCGCGGGTTTTCGCCTCGTGGGCCATGGTCGCGCGCTACATGTTTCATACGACGATTCTGTGCATTTCACGGCTCGATCTCGGCAATCGCTCGAGTCGCCCGACGTCGGCTGGAGCTGAACCCTGATGCTCGACGCTCAAATTACTGCGGCGATTCTCGGCATCGGCCTCGCCGGTGCCATTTTCTATCTGGTTCGGCGCGATCATCTGCATGGTCCATTCGCGGCCTGGTGGCTGATGGTGGCCGCGGCGACCCTTGTTCTGGGCATGTTTCCGGCGCTGGTGGTGTGGCTTGGCATGCTCACCGGCATCAACTACGCACCGGTGCTGCCGATCATCATTGGCCTGTCGATGGTGTTGCTGCGTTTGCTCAAGCTCGATATCGACCGCTCGCGTCAGGAGCGTCAGATGCGCCGCCTGACCCAGAAGCTGGCAATCCTTGAACAGGAGATCGAGCATTTGCGACGCGAACGACAGCCTGGCGCTGAATCCGATCGGAACCGGCGCGACGAGCGCTGAGTCGATGCGTGTCCTGCATCTCGGCAAGTACTACGCCCCGCAACGCGGCGGGATCGAGCGCCATCTGCAGGATCTTTGCGAATGGTTCGTCGCT
>NZ_DASSYD010000009.1:0-41254 GCF_035703485.1 Dokdonella sp.
CGGCTTGATTGATTGCGCGAACCGTCTTGCCGAGCAATCCGTGGATGCGGTGGTGGGCGTCGTCATTGAAATTTCCGGCAGCAGTGCGCGGAAGTGTGGGGCGATGTCGTTGTTCGATGGTCGTGGCCATCAAGCCGGAACGCTCGCGGGTGGTGGATTGGAACGATCCCTTGCACAGTCTGCGCGTCAGGTTTTGGCCACGGGTTACGCCTCACTGCTTGTTTTCGATAGCGCAGATGACAGCAGCAACGCGGCCCCTGGTTCGGATCAGCCCGGCGATTCCTTGCGCATCCTCATGTTGCCGATGCCTTCCCAGTCATCGCCGTTGCGAGATGCCTTGGTCAGTGCATGCCGTCGCAGTGCCTGGTTGCGCTTGCGGCTCGAACTCGGCGGTGGCCAGTTTGCTCCCGGTTTCGGCGAAGCACGCATCGGTGCCGAGGTGTTTGGTTTCGACAATCGTGGCCTCGCTTTGGAGGATGCGCATGCATTCGATCGCCATGTCACCTTGAGTCTCGCCCCACCGCCACGCATCGCACTCCTGGGTGGCGGCGCCGAATCGCTGGCCATCGTGCGCCAGGCCCATCTCCTCGGCTGGTTCGCCGAAGTGGTCGATGCGCGCGCCGACGCGGTGACGTCGGCAACCAGTCGTCAGATCGACCAGCAACATGACAACAAGCCGGAGTCGCTGCCGACCTTGCTCTCGGAACGTCACTTCGATGCGGTCATCATCGGTGGCCATGATTTCGACATTGATCTTGCCCATCTGCGCCAGCTAGGTGCCTGCGGAATCGGCTACATCGGCCTGCTCGGGCCACCGGAACGGCGCGAAGCCTTGCTCGCCAGGGTCGGCGATATTGTTGCCACCCAGCTTGAGCCGCGTTTGTACGCACCAGCCGGATTGCGCCTCGGCGGGGACGGACCCGAGGTCACTGCGTTGGCGATCATTGCGCAGCTTCAATATTACTTTTCACATGACGCACACGCCTGAGGATCAGGCTCCTCGGCATGGCGTCATCGTTCTCGCGGCGGGTTCATCACGACGGTTGGGAAAGGCCAAGGCGCTGATCGAGGTCGATGGTGAAACGCTGGTGCATCGAGCCGTTCGATTCGCGCTCGAGACCGCGCCGTTCGATTGCATCGTGGTCAGCGCGGAAGGTGACCCACGAATTCCTGCGGCGGTTGCCGACCTCGCGTGCCGGATCACACCCTGCGCCGATGCCAGGCGTGGAATGTCGGTTTCATTGCAGGCCGGGCTGCGCTCGCTGGCAGCGGAATGCGAAGCGGCATTGATCGTGCTGACCGATCAACCGGCGCTGACTTCCAGGCATCTGTGTGCCTTGCGCGATGCGTGGTGCAAGCAACCCGCCAATGCGGCGGCCAGTGGCTACGCCGAGACGATTGGCGTTCCGGCGATATTGCCGCGGCGGTGGTTCAAGGACTTGATCGATCGCGACAACGATCACGGTGCACGTGATCTTCTGCGCGCTCGCAAAGATGAGGTCTGCGTGATTGCTGCACCCAGTCTCGCCTCTGACATCGACACCGAAGCTGATCTTGCCCGCCTCGAATTCACGACATCGACAAAGCGATAATTGTAGGAGCCCCCTTCAGGCGCTCCTGCGAAAGCTCGCCGAAGCCACGCTGCAGCCCTTCACGCGCGGGTATCCGCTGCACGTGGCCAAACGCTGCCAAGCGGATCAAACTCGACCTCATCGACGAGATCGCCACGCCAGCCAAAACCGCTGACCGCGAGCACGCCTTCGAGCATCGGATCGAGGCCAAAGATCTCCTCGATATCACGTTCATTGACCGCCGCGGTGATGAAGGCGGCGAGTCCGCGTTCGGCGGCGGCGAGATACAAGGTCTGCGAAAGATGACCGGCATCGAGGATCACCGCTCGATAGGCCTTGGCGTGATTGCGATACTTCCAGAACGTGCGGCGGAAGCGGCTGGCCAGCACGATCAGCACATGGGCTTTCATGAAATGGCGCTGGCCGGCGACAATGCGCAGGGCCAGCTCAGCACTCTCGTTTTCCGGAACATCGCCCAGCGGTTCGAGCGCGTGATCAATCGGGTGGTAGTGATAGAGACCGGACTTCACGCCTTCGACATTCTGCACCAGCAGATAGGCCTCGGTCGGGTGCAAGCCGCCGGCCGACGGCACGGCGCGCTTCATGACGGTGATGCCCGGCTCATCGCTGACCGCGCGGGCGCCGAAGGTGCGGAACATGATGCTGGCGAAATCCTCGGCTGACATCGGTTTCGAGGTATCCCAGTTGCGACAGGTCACGCGTTGCCGGATCAGCGCTTCGAGTTCGGTGTCAGACGGCTTGGCCAAGCCGATGCGTTGTTCGGACGGAACGCGCTCGCGTACGGGCGCTTCAGGAGTGCCCAGCCGCTCAAGGAATGGTCGATCGGTTTCGCGGCCAAAGCGACGCTCGGCTTCCAGCGTATCGATTGCGCGCCAGCGCGTGTGCCGTTGCGCGACGGCCGAGATTCCCTTCCAGTGGCTGGCCCGTACGTTGTCATCCTGATCTCGCATGTCGGCGTGTTCGGCGGCATCGCTGATCAGGATTCCCTTCGCAAGCAGACTTTCAAGCGACGCGCCAGGCTGCCGACTGTTGAGCTCTCCCCAATCAATCCATGCATCGGGGGACAGCTGTCCAAGCGCATGCACTTCGTCGGCATCGAGCACCTGCTCTTCATCGAGATGAGCGGTCAGGGCAATCCATTCGCGGACCGACTCGACACCGGTGCCGCCCTCGACCAATCGGCCCAGGTCAAAATCCAGGCGTTCACGCGGTTCGACAAAAACCACGGCGCAACGGCGTACTTGCATGGAGCAGTTTCCAGACGAAAGAGATCTGCTAGCCTACGCAGCGCGGGGCGTGGGGGACAAGGGTCAAACGTGTTCTTCGTCGCGCGGGCTGATCGGTTGCGGGCGCACGGATGCTTCGCAACGTCGACTGTCGGCCCTCCATCCATTCCAACTAGCCTGGGGAAAGTGAAATGAGCGGATCACGCTTGCCGAAGGAACAAGAACTTCAGCTGATGAAGAAGCTGTCGACTGATGATGACTATCGCGCTCGATACGAGAAGAGTCCTGCCGATGCCTTGAAGGAAATCGGCGTATCAGACGAGCAGATTTCAGCGCTGGATACTGCTGCGCTAAAGCCGGGCAAGCTGGCGGAGAAAGCTGATATCGCAACCGCACACGGCAAGCTGGCCGAGGCGAATATCAGTGAGCATGTCTGTCTGATCTTTCCCTTGATGCGTCTCAACTATGGCGATGATGGTTCGGACAAGACGGCCTGAAGACGCGAAAGTCGAAGTTTGAGGGCCGGGTGCGTTCTTGCATCCGGCCATGCCTCAAGAAATGATTTCATCATTGCGTTGGCTTCTGCGAACTTGTGGCTTTCAGCAGCGAGTTCAGCACCACGCAGAAAAGCGAGCGTTGTGAACTTGACGTTGATGACCATCAGCAAGTGGCCCTGGCTCGATTCGGCATAGGCGCGGCCGCGATGCTGAGCAAGCCACTGAGCCTCGCCAATAGCCTTGTCGAACTGCTTCTGGTCGGCATAGGCGTCAAGCAGGGCGGCATGGGTTAGAAACAACTCACTACCATCGAGCAAGGAAGTGAGCTTGGTAGTCGCGAGTTTGCTATTGCCTTGTGATCGATCAACTTCAGCCTGCGCAACCGCCTGCAGTTTGCGAATCACGGAATAGTCGGGATATGCATCAGCTCTCAATTGCGAAAGCGCGGTTCTAGCCAGACTTGTATCGCCCTGTCGTGCGGCCAGAAAGGCGATCATGGCGATTCCGGAGTCGACCATCGGTCGCGCACCTGCTGCGTCGCCTTGCTGCTGCCTGGACGTAGCCAGAAGCGCCTTGAGCTCGTCCGCAGTTCGCTTGTCGCTGCTTTCAAGCTCCGCCTGCAGGCCAAACGTTGCGATTTCGTAGATGTGCGCCAGGCTGGCTGCACCAGAGGCTTGCCTGGCTGCATTGGCAAGTAGCGTTTGCGCCGATTCAAACCGACCTTGGTCGACTAGAAATGAAGCGGAAAGCATCTTGCGAATACTGCTGACGGCAGGGTTATCCGTGGCGTTGGCGTCGGCGGATTTCGATAGTGTGGCCTCGGCCGCTTTGAACCCGCGTTTTGCGGCCTCGGTCGCCGCGTGATATTCGGTGCGAGCTATTCCAGCTGCCTCGGCATCAGCAAAATTTTCAAACGCCTCGGCAAACTGCTCATTGCCGAGATTGAGAATTCCTAAAAGGTGCAGGGCCGGCGTTCGATTCGGATTCTGCGGGGCGGCTGATGCCTGCGCAGCTTCAAGAACGCTCTTGTCGAAGCGATTGGCATCACGCCAGGCTACATAGGCATATCCTCCGGTTCCGGCGAAAAAATCGGGGTAGGCAGCGGCAAGCGCCTTCCAGCGCGGCAAGACATCCGACTTCGACTCAACCGTCGCCAGCATCACCTCCGCAAACAGCGCATCGCGCGTCGTCAAGCGTTCCCGCTTGGCCAGTGCGAGTTTCAATGCGTTCGTTGCTTCGATTGATTTGCCGGTACTGAAATACATTACGCCAAGACGAATATTTGCGGAAGCGAAGTCTGGATCGATGCCGAGGGCTTGCTGACACAAGGCTATCGCTTCCGGAAACCGGCCTCGGCCATTTTCGGCCGTGCACAAGGAAAAGGCTTTCAGCGCATCGAGATTCTTCGTCGTTACTTTTTCCAACGGCTTGGATTCTGTCGACACCGTCGCCAGGGCCTCACCGAGGCGCACGCGCAGGCGCTCGTTGATCGTATCCAGCGAGGGCAGGATCGATTCCTTGCCGATGCCGTCGGCGGTTTCGGAATAGACCGTCGTCTGCGTGTGCGGATCGATCACTTCGGCGGTAATGCGCACGCGTCCACCGATTTCGGCAATGGTCGGCAGGATCAGTGCTCGCGCGCCATCCCGGATGGCGACTTCAGAGCCGACCTGGCGATCGACTTCGGTCTCGTCCGGATCGCGCTGCATGCGCGTAATCGTGTCGCGGACTTTCAGATCGGGTAGCACGTTGACATAGCGCGATTGTTCGAGGCCGATGCGCAGCGCGCTTTCGAGGGCATCGTCGAATACCGTTTCGCCGGTGAGATTGTGCAGGCTGCCGACCACGACCCAATCCCGACTGGCAAAGGCGATGGCCGGGTCAGGTTTGAGGAACATCAAGGCCGGAATCGCAACCAGAGCGATCACCACGAGCGCTTCGATCACCACCGTTGCCGGACGACGCCAGAATGGCACTTCGCGATGCGCCTTGCTCGACCACGGCGGCGCCTTGAGCGGAGCGAGGCCTTCCTCGCCAACCTCGAATACCGCCACCGGTTCGGGCACGCCACGGAATCGATAGCGACCGTGCGTGCGCCAGCGGATATCGGCGAACTGAGGCCCAAGTTCGCCCTGGGCGCGGTGGGCCAGCGAGTAGGCGATGTTCGAGAGCAGGATCTGGCCGGGCAGGGCCAGGTTCATCAGCCGCGACGTCACCGGTTTGACCAGGCCTTCAACCTCGACCGGCTTGGCCCCCTTGGCAATGTCCTCGGCATTGTTGTCCCAGACCACGACATCGCCGACGTGGATTCCGACCCGGGCCGACAGGTTCGCTTTCTCTGCGGCATTGAGCTGCTTGAGGCCACGCAGGTAGTCCAGGGCATAGGCAACCGCCTGGACCGGACGATCGAACATCATCATGAAACCATCGGTCTTGTCGATCTCGCGACCGTGATGGCGCTCGGCCAAGGTACGGGCCAGACGATCGTGCTTGCGGATCAGTTCCGCCGCTGCCAAATCGCCCATGCGTTCGACCAGTCCGGTCGAATCAACCAGATCGCAAAGCAGCAGAGTACGCAGCAGCGAGCTGGCGACACTGTCGGGCGTTGAAACCGGAGCGTTCAAAGCAGTCACGTGATGGATCGATCCATAGCCAATTTCATATCCTCCCATTGTGCGCTGCATGCATCACGCATGCCACTTTGCACCCTCGCGATCCTTTGAAAATCGCACTAGCAGCCTGTCGGACTATGCCGGTTGAGGCGAAAATTCGGCTGGGCGAGGCCAGATTTTCGACGGTTTGCAGGCCCATAGTGGTGCTATGGGTCAAAAATCGGCGGAAATATGGACCGTTCAGGCGGATTCGCAGCCCAGCCGAGTCAACTCCGACAGGCTGCTAAACTCAGCATGCCAGTCCAGACGGCTGGCCACGTTACTGCTGCGACCATGCCAGGATGCTGATTGTGGCAGTTTCGTGCGACCAATCCACAGGGGGAAGTCCAAATGCCAGATTCAACATTGAGCAGAGACCAGGCAGTCACACTGCTCCGCAAGCTTGGTAGCGACGATGCATTCCGTAGTTTGTTTGAGGCCCAGCCAGCAGAGGCGCTTCGATCAATCGGTGTTGCTGCGGAGACGATCGAAAAACTGGATGCCAAATGCATGACTCCGGCCAAGCTGGCGGACAAGGGCGCATTCCTCTCCGCATCGGGCCAGCTCAACGATTCAGTTGTGACCAACGCGATGACGATGAATACGCCGAAGCTCAATCTCAAAAGCTGATCAATTGGCTTGCTTGGCGAGTTTGGCACGGAGAGTTTTTGCACGAGCCGCAATCCACTCCGGACTACCGTCAAGCGGCCATACCTTTTCGAACTCGGAAAGTGCCCGTCGAGCCGACTCCTGTTGGCCAAGTTGGCTCGAATATTCCGCGTCGTAGAGCAGCGCAAGATTTGACTGCGCGACATCAAACGGGACGAACGCAGAGCCAACACTTGACTGTGTGTAAGCACGACCCCGATGACTTGCCAGCCATCGGGCTTGTTCGCGAGCTGATCGGTAGTCACCTGTTCGTTCAAATGCCTCCATCAAGAGCAAGTGGGTGACATTCAGTTCGGTGCCATCGACAAGGCCGTTCAATGTTTGCACATCGACTGATGAAGACTTGTTGGATAGTTTGCGTTGCGCGTCGACAATCGCCTTCAGCTTTATGAGATCCGGGAAGTCTGTCGTAGTCAGCGCCGTGTCCACCTTGTCCAGCAATTTCGT
The DNA here is from genome assembly GCF_035703485.1 of Dokdonella sp. Classification (GTDB taxonomy): domain Bacteria; phylum Pseudomonadota; class Gammaproteobacteria; order Xanthomonadales; family Rhodanobacteraceae; genus Dokdonella. The sequence goes on from NZ_DASSYD010000009.1 coordinate 7,083, forward strand.
TGCGAGGGCATCGTTCATGTATTTGCTTGCCATGTAGGCGCGGAACAACAAGCTCGAGTTTCGTGAATATTCGCTCTCATCCGCGCTCTGCATGGATTCTTGCCCGCTGAGCAATTTGTCGGTTCTACCCAGACCTGACCGCTCATTCTCGGATGCAAGAATCATTCGCGTGCCGAGTTCGGCATCGTGCAGCTGTGATGCATTTTCCTCACTCAGGCGCATGCGCTGGCGGTCCGGGCCATCGAGAAGCAAACGTGATTCGTCCCATTTGCCCTGATCAATCGCAAAGGCCAGTTTGTAGGTTTGTAGCGAAATCCGAGTATTTTCGGAATCGGCAGCTCGTCCCGCAGCCAGAAGTTGCGCAACCTTCTTGTAATTCCTCTGAGCAGCGTACGCGGCCGCATAGAACGTGTTCTGGTAGTGGATCCCCAGGCTCTCGGCGAGCGCGAACTGCTGCGCGGCCTCGCTGTATTGCTCGCGCCCGGTCAAAAGCGTGGCGAGCAGGTAGATACCGGTGCCCCTGTTCGGGTTCTGCGCTACCGCGTTGCGTTTCGTCGCTTCGAGTGCTTCGGAATAGTCATTTGCGTAGGCCCACGCATAGAATCCATAGGTGCCCTGGGCCGGGAAAAAGTCGGGAAACGACTGCGCAAGCGCCTTCCATTTTCGCAACGACTCCCGGGGCGAAACGAAATCGGCGAGCATGGCTTCAGCCATGAACTTGTCGCGAGGGGAAAGACGTTCTTCGGAAGTCAAAGCCGTATTGAGCTGCTTTCTGGCTTCTTCACGGTGTCCCTGGATCAACAAGGCTCCGGCAAGATCGATTCTGGCCCGTGAAAAATTGGGATCAAGAGCGATCGCATTCTTCAACAACACATTGGCCTGGATGATGTCACCCTTGTTGCTTGTCGTTGTTGCAAGGGAAAAAGCCTTCAGCGAATCGAGGTTTTCAGTCGCGACCTTTTCCAGCGGCATGGATTCGTTCGACACCGTTGCCAGGGCTTCGCCGAGGCGTACGCGCAGGCGCTCATTGATCGTGTCCAGTGAGGGCAGGATCGACTCCTTGCCGATGCCGTCGGCCGTCTCCGAGTACACCGTGGTTTGCGTGTGCGGATCGATCACTTCGGCGGTGATGCGCACGCGCCCACCAATCTCGGCGATGGTTGGCAGGATCAGGGCGCGAGCTCCGTCACGAATGGCCACTTCCGAGCCGACCACACGATCGACCTTGGTCTGGTCCGGATCACGCTGCATGCGTGTGATCGTGTCGCGCACTTTCAGGTCGGGCATCACATTCACGTAGCGCGATTGTTCGAGGCCGATGCGCAGCGCGCCTTCGAGTGCATCGTCGAACACCGTTTCACCGGTGAGGTTGTGCAGGCTGCCAACCACGACCCAGTCGCGCTGGGCAAAGGCGATGGCCGGATCCGGCCGCAGGAACATGACCAGCGGCACCGCGATCAGGACGGCGATGATCAGCGCCTCGAAAACCACTGTAGTCGGCCTGCGCCAGAAAGGAACTTCACGATGGGCCTTGCTCGACCACGGCGGTGCCTTGAGCGGAGCGAGGTCTTCCTCGCCGACCTCGAAAACCGCTACCGGATCGGGAACGCCACGAAAACGATAGCGGCCGTGCGTACGCCAGCGCGCGGTTTCCAGATACTCGCCCAATTCTCCTTGAGCCCGATGGGCCAGTGAGTAGGCGATATTCGAAAGCAGGATCTGGCCGGGCAGGGCCAGGTTCATCAGGCGTGAGGTGACCGGTTTGACCAGACCTTCGACTTCGGTTGGCTTGGCACCCTTGGCGATGTCCTCGGCGCTGTTGTCCCAGACCACGACATCGCCAACGTGGATGCCGACCCGGGCTGACAGGTTCACTTGCTCGGCTGCGTTGAGCTGCTTGAGGCCGCGCTGGTAGTCCAATGCAAAGCCGACCGCCTGGATCGGGCGTTCGAACATCATCATGAAACCGTCGGTCTTGTCGATCTCGCGACCGTGATGGCGATCGGCCAGGGTGCGTGCCAGACGGTCATGCTTGCGGATCAGTTCCGCCGCGGCGAGATCGCCCATGCGCTCGACCAGTCCAGTTGAATCGACCAGATCGCAGAGCACCAGAGTACGCAGCACCGAACTGGCTCTGGATTGTGGTTCCACTTCGGCGACAATGCCTGCGCTCACGTCCCATCCCTGTTTTTCGCAGCGGGACAAACTATTGTGCGCCAGGTAGTGCACAAATTCCAGCTCAGCGGCGGTCGGCAACCCGTTCTGGGCGCGAAACGGACCGTTCAGCAGGCGACACTTGCAGGCAGGACTGACAAGCTCCATGTAGCTGGTCTTCCCGCAATCGGAGCTTTGCATGAACACTCAGGCGTCCATACCCTCGGGTTCTCGTTCAGTTAGCCGAGTCGTCAAGGGTCAAGCGGTCAGCGACGGAGCCGGGGTCAAGCTCAACCGGATCATCGGTCAACGCGATTTCGACATGCTCGATCCATTCCTGATGCTTGATGAATTCCGTTCTGATCAAGCCGACGATTATCTGGCCGGTTTCCCGAATCATCCGCATCGTGGTTTTGAAACCGTGACCTACATGCTCGCCGGGCGCATGCGCCATGCCGACAACCAGGGCAACAGCGGCTTGCTCTCGCCCGGCAGCGTGCAATGGATGACCGCCGGGCGCGGCATCCTGCACTCGGAAATGCCCGAGCAGGAAGACGGTTTGATGTGGGGCTTCCAGCTCTGGGTCAACCTGCCGGCCCGGGACAAGATGACCGCACCCCGCTATCAGGACATCCCTGCCGACAATATCCCCGAACTTGAACCGACCACAGGCGTTGCCTTGCGTGTGATTGCAGGCCGGATCGACGACGTGGTCGGGCCGGTCAGCGGCGTCGCCACCGAGCCGGTCTATGTTGACCTGTCACTGCAGCCGGGCCGCGCGTTTGATGTGCCATTGCCCGCAGGCCACAACGCGTTTGCCTATGTATATGAGGGTTCTGCTTCGATCGGTGCCGGGCCGGCTGCGAAAACCGTTGATCGTGGCGGACTGGCGGTGCTCGTCGAAGGTGATCGTGTGCATGTCGCGGCTGGCGACAGCGCCACCCGGTTGATCATCGTCGCCGGCAAGCCGCTACGCGAGCCGGTCGCCAAACACGGCCCGTTCGTGATGAACACTCCCGAGCAGATCGTCGAAGCCATCCGCGATTTTCAATCGGGCGCGTTCTGATCTGGCGGATCAAAGACCTTGAGTTATCCCTTCTCCCGAGGGTGGAGAAGGGACTGTTGATCCAACACCATCGAATCTGGCCCATCGTCTGCACTCGAATGCGAAGACTTGCCAGCGAATCCTCACTCTTTCATTTTGCGAAAAGCAAACCAGGGCAGGCTGCGGATGAGCAGGGCGATCACGCCCCACCAGCGCGGTTCGTAGCGATCGAATGAGCCACGCGCCAGTCTGGAAACAACCTTGCGCGCGACGGCGTCCGGCTCGGCCGCGGGTAGCGGCAATTTCATGCCGTAGGTGAGATTGCTGCGCAGGAAGCCAAGCCGGTAGAACTGCACATGCAATGAAACCGGAGAATGTCGGTGACGCAGACTCTCGAAGAAGGTTTCGAGACCCCGCTTGGCCGCCGCATAGACGATATTGCGGCTGCGCCCGCGGGCCGCGGCAATGCTGCCGAAGCCGACGATCGAGCCCTTCGTTTCGAGCAGGCCGGGCAACAGCGCATGGGCGATGGCCAGTGGCGCATGCAGGTTGATGGCGAGCAGCTGGCCAATTGCAGCAACCGGCAACGAACCATCGTCATCGCTGCGCGACATGCCAACAGCAAGCAGCAGGGCGCTTGGCGGCGGAAGTGCGGCGAGCGCCTGCAGCACGCAGCCTCCCGGATCGGCGGTCGCGGCCAGGTCCATCGCCAGGGTTTCCACGACAGCCTTGAATCGCAGCCGAAGGTCGCAGGCAAGTGCTTCGAGATCGCGCGCATCCGAGGCGATCAACAGCAAGGCTTGGCCCGTGCGCGCCAGTTCCAGACTGAGGGCGCGGCCAAGGCCGCTGGAGGCGCCGACAACGATGGCCGTCACAGCTCCAGCCTCCGCGTCAGTTCGGATTGTTGCAACTGATTCGGGTCGAAGACACGTAGACCATCGCGATGCGAGGAGAAGTCCGCGATACCGCGTTGCACACAGGCTGCGCTGAGACTTGAATCCTTGATCAGATTGGGCCGACCGGCGTGGATCAGGGCCAGTTCGGTGAGTGACTCGATGAAAGCAGCCTGCGTTTTCGCCTTCGGTTGCGGAATCTGGATGGCCAGCGATATGCCCTTGCCATCGAAGCTGAAGCCCTCGGCAACGCCATCGAACAATTTGCTCGCAATCAGGCTGATTCGCGGTCGAAGGCGCGCGACTTCGGCCTCAAGTGAGGCGACGAACTCGTCGTAACGCGCATGCGGCAGCAACCATTGCGCCTCGACAAATCCTTCAGCGCCGAAGCCGGCGTAGTAGGCGCGCGCATCATTGAGTGGAAATAGCGCGGATTCGATTCCGACATGGGTTTGGCCGGGACCATGGCGACGGCGAATCAGTTGGTTCATCGCCGCGATGCCGCCGCGATTCCAGGCGCACACGGGCCATGGCTTGACTGCGATCGGCAGGTCAGCGGCGCGCTTGGTCTTGCCCGTGATCGGCTCCTTGGATTCGAGACCGAAGCGAATCACGCCGCGACCGAAACATCCGGGTTGGCCATCATGCCAACCGTACAACACAGGTGCAGTGGCGTGCGCGAGCAGGACTTCGCGAGCCTCACGCAGACCGGCCACGGCGACGCTGCGCAGCGAGTAGCCGCTCGCAGCCGGAACCAGCCGCAAGGTTGCCGTGGCGATGAGCCCCGGAATGCCGAAACCGGCGAAGCAGGCAGCAAAACGTGCGCCATTCTCGGTGCGATCGAGCTTCAGCCAGCCACTGAGCGGATCAAACAGTTCGATCGTCTCGACGTGACGACGGAAGGTTCCATCGCGGGCCGGGTTCTTGCCGTGCACATCGGCAGCAATACAACCACCGACGCTGGCCCGGGGGTGACCCGGTGCGACCGGCAACAACCAACCCTGCGAGAGCGCGAAACGCACGACCACAGCGATCGGCACTCCGGCTTCGACCTTGATCAATCCGCGCTCAGCATCGAATTCGAGAATTCGATCAAACGAGGAAATATCCTGCGCAACACTGTCATTGGCAAAACTCGCAGCGACATACGAAACACCGGCACCGCGGGTGATGCGTGGCACATCGGCAGGCAGCGCCTCGATCAAACGATAGCGATCGGGTCGCTGCACATGACAACGCAGCGAGACACTGCGATCGAAGCTGCGCAGCTCGGTTTCGGCGAGCGCAAAACCGCGTCGGCGACTCACGACTCAGCCTCTTTGCCGGATCTGCGGTCGCGCGCCATGTCGGCCTCGAACAGGCGATTGAGATCTTGCTGGGCATCGCGGGCGTTCTGGATGATCGCCGCTTCGTCGTCGTAGAACAGATGCTGCTCCAGCAACAGCTTCTCGTCGAACTCGCGAAACGTGTCGACGCGTCGTGCGGCAAGCGCGGCATCGAGGCCAAGCTGTTCGAGCACGTGCTGGGTCATGGCCAGGCTGGAATGGAATGTCTCGCGGACGACCTTTGCACCGAGATCCATGAGCCGGAAGGCGTGCTGGCGATTGCGCGCGCGGGCGAAGACCTTGAGCTCGGGATACAACTGCCGGACCAGACGTACGGTACGAATGTTGGTTTCCGGATCATCGGTGGTGACAATGAAAACTTCGGCCTTGCCGACATTCGCCGAGCGCAGAAGGTCACTTCGTGAAGGGTCACCATAGTAGATCTTGTTGCCAAAGCGCCGTGAGAATTCGACCTGCTCGATTGAGCTTTCGATGGCCGTGAATGAAATCTGATTGGCGCGCAGAACGCGGGCGATGATCTGACCGAATCGACCGAAACCGGCAATGATTACGCGCGGAAGTTCATCCTCATCGATTTGATCATAGACGGGCTTGGCCGCCGTCTGTTTTGGCTTCAACCGTGCGAAGCCGATCACCAGCAACGGCGTCACCGCCATCGACAAGGTGATGGCGACGATCAGCACATTGCGAAGATGCGTATCGAGCAATTGATTCTGTACGGCCAGGGTGAACACGACGAAGGCAAACTCACCACCCTGGGCGAGTACCGCGGCAAGCTTGAGCGAACTGTCGTTGGCCTCGCCGGCGAGGCGGCCAACGCCAAACAGGATCAAGCCCTTGATGGCGATCAAGCCGGCGAGGATGGTCACGATCAGCAGCGGCTCCCTGATTGCGAGATGGATGTCAGCGGTCATGCCGACACTCATGAAAAACAATCCGAGCAGCAAGCCCTTGAACGGGTCGATGCGTGCTTCGATCTCGTGCCGGTATTCGGAGTCGGCGAGCAGGACACCGGCGAGAAACGCGCCCAGTGACATCGAGATGCCGCCGAGCTGGGCAAACCATGCGGTGCCGAGAACGACGAGCAAGGTGCAGGCGGTGAAGACTTCAGGCAGCTGCGTTCGCGCGGCGATGCGGAACAGCGGTCGCAGCAGCAGGCGTCCGCCGACAATGACGATGGCGATGGTCGCGACGACGCGCAGCACGATGGCCCAGGTCGGCAAGCTGTTGTCGGCACCCTGGCTGACGGCGAGTAGCGGAACCAGTGCGAGTATCGGAATCGCGGCGACATCCTGGAACAACAGGATGGCGAAGCCGAGGCGGCCGTGTGGGCTCTGCAATTCCTTGCGCTCGGCAAGAATCTGCAAGCCGATCGCGGTCGATGACAAGGCCAGGCCGAGCCCGATGACCAGCGCGACCTTCCAGTGCAGTCCGAAGGCCAGACATATCGAACCGATCACCAGCGCGCTGAGCACGACCTGGACGCTGCCGAAGCCAAACACCTGGCGGCGCATGACCCAGAGCCGCTGCGGTGACAGTTCCAGACCAATCACGAACAGCATCAAAATGATGCCGAGTTCGGAGATGTGGGCGATTTCTTCGGCGTTGCCGATCAGGTTCAGCAATGACGGGCCGATCAGGGCACCGGCGGCGAGATAGCCGAGTACCGCGCCAAGCCGCGTGCGTTTGGCCAACGGCACGGCGATGACGGCAGCAAGCAGCAGAACCACCGCGTACTGGATGAACGGACTCGATTCCACGCATCACTCCATTGAAGGCGGGCGGATTATCGCATGCGTGAAGTAATGGGACTGTTGCCTCGACGACGCGAAGCAGATCCGCAATTCATGAATCATCGCCGCATTCTCAGCTGCTGAGATCGACGCTTTGCAGGATGCTGAAAACCACCGGAGATGTCGCATGTTGCTTGCCCCGTTCACCTTGACCGAAACCGCCACGCGAACGCGCCGCATGGCCCGCACTGAAACCCGCCTGGTGCCGCTGTGGCTGCAGATCTGGGCGATTGGCGGAATCCTCGCAAGCGTCTTGTTTCCGTCGCTTCGCGGCGGCGACATGACCGGCATGAGTCTGCCGTTCTGGCTGGTCGCCGCGCCCTTGATCAATATTGCCTGGCTGGTGCGTTCGCGCGGTCTGCTGCAATTGCGAAGTTTGCTGAAACGCCGATCTCACACCAGGCGCAGTCGCCGGATTCGTTGAACCGCTCGCTCTTGCTCAGCGGCGGGTGCCGAGGCGCTTGCCTTCCATACGCCGCAGGAACTCGGCCATGATGCGTCGATAGAGCTCCGCACCAAGGTGCGCGTCCTCGACACCGGCATCAATCGAGGGATTGTCGTTGACCTCGATCATGGCCAGGCGTTGGCCATCCTTCTTGATATCAACACCGTAAAGGCCGTCGCCAATCGCCGCGGTGGCCCTGAGTGCGAGTTTGACCACATCTGCCGGCGCCTCTTCGATCGGCAGGGTTTCGAAACCGCCGGATTTCGCCGTGCCTTTGGCCCCGTGGTTGTAGATCTGCCAATGGCCGCGCGACATGAAGTATTTGCACGCATACAAGGGCTCGCGATTGAGCACCCCGATTCGCCAGTCGAACTCGGTGAACATGAATTCCTGGGCCAGAATCAATGCCGAATGCTGGAACAGTGTGTCGGCCGCCGCTTTCAGCTTGTCGACGCTCTCGACCTTGACGATGCCGCGCGAAAATGAGCCATCCGGAATCTTCAGGACCAGCGGAAAGCCGAGCCGGGCCGCACTTTCATCGAGTTTCCTGAAATCGTCGCGATAGAGAATTTCGGTACGCGGAATCGGCAGCTTGCGCGCCAACATGAGGTCGTGCAGATAAATCTTGTTGGTGCATTTGAGGATCGACTCGGGATCGTCCATGACGACCATGTCTTCCTTCTCGGCACGATGCGCGAAACGATAAGTGTGGTTGTCGAGTGCCGTGGTCTCGCGGATGAACAGGCCGTCATATTCGGCCAGACGCTGGAAATCGTTGCGGCCGATCGGATCGACTTCGATACCGAGCTCGCTGCCGGCCTCGATAAAGTGCTTGAGGGCCTTCTTGTTCGAAGGCGGCATGACCTCGTTGGCATCGACGAGCATGGCCAGATCGAAACGAAACTTGCGCCGCGCGCGCGGTTTGCGCCAGAGCTTGCGCGAGAAGCGGTCGAGGATCTGCGCAAAGGCGTCTTCCTGCTCGTCGGAAAGCGTATGCAGACCGGTCGGTTTGATCGCACTGATCTGCCAGACCCGATCACGCTCGAACTCGATGCGCAGAATCGGGCTCGGAAAGGCTTCGAACACCTGGCGGGCGAGGTCTTCGAGGGTCGGATACGAAGTCTCGCCGAAATAAACGAGGATGCCGAAATCGGTGGTATCGCGACCGCCGGCCGGCAGGAACTTGCCCAGCCGGCTGCTCAGATCCTCGATATCGAGGCCGTACAGCGAGCGTCGACGCAGATCGTTGATCGTGCGCACCGAGGGAATCACCTTGTGCCCACGTGCCTCGGCGAGCAGGGAAACGTAGTAACCGGTGCCCAGATATTTGTAGCTGCGGCAAAGATTGATGACCTGGGTGCGTTCATCATCCTCATTGAGCGGTTGCTTCAGGTATTCCTGTGCCGACACCACGTTGTCGGACGGGTAGTACGAACCCCAGTCCGAGGCTTTTTCGACAACGATGACGAGACGACTCATGCAACTTGGCCATTCAGAAGGAGGATCGAAACTCGGCGACAGACCGGCTTTCTGCACGATCACCGTTGCGCGCGGTCGCAATCGCGCGAAGTTTGCCACGTCGAAGAGGCTTCGCAACGCCCGCGCCGTCAAGGCGCGAAGGTGTCGTTCAGCTTGTCCGGGAAATGCCTGGCCAGAATCTGCCTTGACGATACTGCGGTAACAGCCACGCGGGTCCTGATTTCCCTGCACCAGCCTCGATCGGGCGAATATCACATGGTCGCGCGTCGCACTGCGGGATAATCTTGATCCATGAAACAACCGGCCGATTCCCGAAGCGACAAGATCAGCCGAACCGGCATGCGAATCCGTCGTGCGACGCTGGATGACCTGAACAGCCTGGTCGCGCTAGAAAACGCAACCTTCAGCGCCGATCGACTGAGTCCACGCCAATGGCGACGCCATCTCGTCAGCGACAGCGTGTGCGTTCTGGTTGCGGCGGATTCGCAGCGCGTGCATGCCGCTGCGTTGCTGCTGTTTCGCCGGAACAGCCGCGTTGCCCGCCTGTATTCGATCGCAGTGGATGCCGGAGCGCGCGGACTCGGACTCGGCGCGGCGCTGCTTGCCGCCAGTGAAGAGGCCTCACGCCAGCGTGCCTGCACGCAACTGCGCCTGGAGGTGCGCCGGGACAACATCGCCGCGCAAAAGCTCTACCTGAGCCGCGGTTACCAATTGTTTGCGACGCGACCCAACTACTACGAGGATGGTGAAGATGCGTTGCGCTTTGCACGATCGCTATCTGGAGTCTGACTCAGGGCAGGGGCTCAGCGTATGCGTTCAGCGCGCTCAAATGAAGCTTGCTTGATGCCTTGTTCGAGCCAGCCGCTGCGCAGGTAGCGGCGTATCTTGATCTCGCCCTTGTCGACACCGACAATTTCGACGCGCATCCGCGACTTGCCTTTGCAATAGAGCATGAAGCGCTGTCCCACCTCGTCACGCAGTTTGGCGTAGTCGTCGATGATTCGTGGCCGCTCTTCGTGAACATCCGTTTCAGCGTAGAGAATCTCTTCCCGCGCGGCCGTTTCGACAACGGGCGGGCTGTTGGCGGCGCCGGGGTTGGGCGCTGCAACATCGGCCGTCGCGGCCGTTGGGGTCGGGACGCGTTCATCCGCCGCGGAAGCCGCCATCGTCGTTGTTCGACGCTCCTGCTCGATGCGCACAATGTCCCAGGTACTCTTGATCTCGTCGTTCTGCGGAAACGGCTGTTCATCGATGCTGCGCAGGCTCAGCGCGGTGCTGCGGCCCTGCACCGAGAGCTGGCCTTGCGTGCGCGCCAGCCAGCGACTCCAATCTGCGCCCTCGCTTTCCCCGGCATCAATTGTCGGTGAGTAGTTGACGACGAGATCGAGGTTGCCGCCGTTCTCGACGAAATGGCGATAGCTGGCGATGGTTGTCTCTCTCGCCTGCATGCCGATCGCCGCGAGTATGCGCTGGACCGATGCCAGATGACGCGCGGTGAATTCACTCGTGGAGATGCCGTCCTTGTTCGCACAAAACTTGTTGCGCGCAGCGACAAATCCCTCATCGACGACATGCCATTCGCTCAAGGCGAGTTCGTCTTCCTCCCCAACTTCAAGACTCAGCAAGGATTTCTTGTCGTGGACAAGCAGTTCACCGCGATAGTCGACGCGGCCGACACCTGGAGTCTCGATCGATTGTTGCTTGACGATGCGATCGGGTTTTCGCTGCCAAGCCATGGTCAGTCGGGTCGGCTTGGCATTCAGGCCCATGCCGGGTAACTCATCCGAATTCCAGGAACCATCCTCGGCACAGCCTTCCGCTTCGAACGGAGACGCGCTGGCTGTACCGAATACGGACAACTCGGGTGAAAACGGCCAGCCCATGGCTCCGCTACCGCCTTCAAAGCGCAGGGTCACCTCCTTGACGGCAGGAATTCTTTCGAGCAAATCAAAATCCCATGCGCTGCGAAAAAACTGAAAGATCGGGATTTCGACAGAGACGTTGTCGAAGTGGTAGGACTCCTCCTTATCTCCGTCGATCGGCACCAAGAGCACATCGCTGACCCATGCGCCACCCAGCGGCCGGATACTTATGCTGCCGTAGTAGATATTCCAATCAGGAAATGCCAGCCCGATCGAACGATGCGCAATCAGGTCGGCTTCGTTGCTGCAACTCCACCAGAAGGCCAGGACTCCGAGCAAAATGATGAAGATCCGCCGCTTGGTAAAGCCGCGCTTTTCGGAACTGCGAACCATGGATTTCAAGTCTTTGTCGGGTTGATCTGCGATCGCCTCTCGAACGCGCAAAAATGATACATCGAACCTTGTGCCGAAAAACAGGGGTTCGATGAATGATCAACAGACTAGCCCGGGCCAGGGCTCTACTACCAACCCGCTTCGCGCAGCTTCTGCTCGGTCATGGCATCGGCTGGTCGCGCCACGAGGCCACCCGCCGGAGCCAGGCTGACGTGGTATTCGCCACCATCGACCAGTGGCAGGTAGGCGGCACTGCCGTAGTCGGCATCAACCCAGGGCAACCATTGTGGAAAACGGCGCTTCAGGTCGAGCAAATCCAGGGGGTTGGGCTCATGCAGCGCGACCACGCTGCGTTCGCGCTCGCTCTCCTGCGCGGCATCGGCGTAGCGCCCGCTGATGCGGTCGAGGCGATACAGCACCGGCGCACCGAGCATCACCGCACGCGGTTCCCACTTGACCACGCGTGCATCAAGCTGCCATTGATCACCGGCAACACCGACGTTGCGATGGGTTCCATCCGGAAAGTCGATGCGCACATTGAAGCGTTGCGGCCCGAGTTGTCGCGCCTGCAAAGTGGCCAGCAGGGTTTCCGTGGTCAGCCTGCGATAGCCAAGCAAAGCCGATGCTGAAAACGCGCCGAGCACGGTCAGCAGAAGAAATACCATCGTCCACAAGCTGCGATGACAGGCCGAAAACCGATGGCGTTCGCGCCAGCGACGGCGCGCGCCGAATCCGCTGATCAATGTGAAAAGCGCACAGAAGCCAGCGAAAATATAAAGGACAATCAGGATTGGCGTCAGGGGCATGCTTGCGAGCATACCTGTTTCGCCCATGCCAAAGCATGAATCGACGGCACGCGTTGGTGACGGATCGACGCCGCCGCAGCGCTATACTCGCGGTCAGTTTCCTCGCCGTGAATCCTGCTGATGTTGCGTACTTTCCGAAATTTGCTTTGCTTGCTTGTGCTCGTCGGCCTGGTCGGCTGCGGCAACAAGGGTGATCTGATCAAGCCCTCGGCGCCGACCGCTTTGGTTTCGGCGGACGCAGCGCAGGGCTGAGGCTTGCTTGCATGGGCATGGCCTTCAGCAAGATGCACGGTATCGGCAATGATTTTGTCGTGATCGACTGTCGGCAAAGGCCGATGGCGCTCGATACCGTCGCCATTCGTCGACTCGGTGACCGTCACTTCGGTGTCGGCTTTGATCAGTTGCTGAGTATCGAACCCAGCCCCGATCCGGAATGCGCATTTCGCTACGGCATCTGGAACCGTGACGGATCGCGCTCGGGGCAGTGCGGCAATGGTGTGCGTTGCGTGGCCGCGTGGCTGGCCCGCGATGGCAGCCTCGGCAAGGGGCTGGTCAGTCTGATGAGTCCGTCCGGCCCGGTACGTGTTGAAGTGCTTGCCGATGCGCGCGTTCGCGTCGACATGGGTGAGCCGCGGTTCTCTCCATCGGCCTTGCCACTCGATGTGCCGCACGAGCGCGATCACTATGACATCGATGTCGCTGGAGGCTCGGTGCGCATCGGCGCGGTGTCGATGGGCAATCCGCACGCGCTGATCGAGGTTGATAATGTGGATGCCGCTGAAGTCGATGTGATTGGCCCGGCGGTCGAGCACGCCGAGGCGTTTCCGCGCGGCTGCAACGTCGGCTTTGCGCAGATTCAATCGCGCTCGACAATCGCCTTGCGCGTCTGGGAACGCGGCGTCGGCGAAACCCGCGCCTGCGGCAGCGGCGCCTGCGCGGCGGTCGCCATATTGCGCCGGCGCAATCAGATTGATGCATTGGCCGAAGTGCATTTGCCCGGAGGCATGCTGGAAATCCAATGGCAGGGCCGCGATCATCCGCTGTGGATGACCGGCCCGGCATCGTTTGTCTTTGAAGGGGTATGGCATGAGTGAACTGAGCGTGCGTGATGGACTGAACGCAATGGAAGTGGCCAGCTATCTGCGCCGCAATACGGACTTCCTCAAGGAATTCCCGGACCTCGCGATGCTGCTGCGGCTGCCACGCGAGCAGGGACCGGCCGCCTCACTGGCGAGTTACCAACTCGAGGTGCTGCGCGACAAGAACAACGAGTATTCGCGTCGCTTGCACGACCTGATCGAGATCGCCCACGAGAACGAGACCCTGATGGTTCGCGTGCATACGCTGACCCTGGCCTTGATGCGCGCCAACAGCCTGGCCGACACGGTGACTCGCGTCGTCGCCAGCCTGACCGAGGATTTCCACACCGATCTCGTTCGCATCGTCCTGTTCGATAGTGACCCGAATCTGCCGGCGGCAGACTGGCTGCTGGTCGAGGCTGACGGGCGCAATTCGATGCCGGCCTTTGCCGAGTTTCTGAAACGTGGCGAGCCACTCTGCGGACGCTTGCAGCAGGACAAGCTCGATGCCTTGTTCGGCGATCGCGCCAATGAGGTGCAATCGGCGGTTCTGCTGTCGATCGGCGACGTCGGCATGCTTGCCATTGGCAGTCTCGACTCCAATCGCTTCCATCCCGGCATGGGCACGGTGTTCCTGCGCCTGATCGCCGAGGCCATGTCGGCGGCGGTTGGTCGTTACGCCGGCGATTGATGACATGGACGCGTCGCTTTCCCGTGCAATTGACCGATTCCTCGGCTATTTGCGCGTCGAGCGGCGCTACTCGCCATCCACGCTGGACAACTATGCGCGCGCGCTGGCCAAGCTGATCGCCTATGCCGAGCGCATCGGCATCGGCCAATGGAATGAGCTGCGCAGCAGCCAATTGCAAGCGCTGGTCGCCGAGCAGCATCGCAGCGGCCTGGCCCCAGCCAGCCTCGGCCTGTTCCTGTCATCTTGCCGCAGCTTTTTCCGCTATCTGGCCCGCGACGGTGAGGTCAAGGTCAATCCCGCAGTCGGCGTACGTTCGCCAAAGGTTCCACGCAAATTGCCGAAAGTGCTCGATGCTGACGAGATGAGCGCCCTGCTTGAATTTCCCACCGACGATGTCGACGCCGTGCACGATCGGGCCATGCTTGAGCTGCTCTATTCGAGCGCACTGCGCGTCGCTGAAATCGTCAGCCTGCGCTGGCGTGATCTGGATGCTGGCGAAGGCATGTTGCGGGTTACCGGCAAGGGTTCAAAGACCCGTATCGTGCCCGTCGGGCAGCAGGCCCTGGACGCGCTTGAAATCCTGCGCGTGCAGGATCAGGCCGGCGATGATGACCTGATCCTGCGCGCCCGAAATGGACGTCCGCTGAGCACCCAGGGCGTGCGCACACGACTCAAACGCCGGGCCAGGGATCAGGGTGTCTGGCAGCGCGTCTATCCCCATCTGCTGCGTCATTCCTGCGCCAGCCACCTGCTCGAATCCTCGGGCAACCTGCGTGCCGTGCAGGAATTGCTTGGCCATGCCGATATCGGCACCACCCAGATCTACACCCATCTGGACTTTCAGCATCTGGCCAAGGTCTACGACGCAGCGCATCCACGGGCGAAGCGCCGTACCAAATAATTCGCTTCAAACCGTGTTGGCTGAACCGCACATGCTGCGGAGCTGACGATCAGATGAATGGAAAATTGGGATTCTGCGCGCGATTCAGGATCGTTCGGGCAGGCTTGCAACCACACAGCGAGACAGCCGAACCGGCTTCCGCAACAAGCTCAAGGAGAACCCGATGACGAATACAAACAAGTTCATGTCTGCGACCACGTTGATTGGCGATGGCATCAATAATCCGCAAGGTGAATCGCTCGGTGATCTGAAGGAAATCATGCTCGATACGACCACCGGAACGATTGCCTACGCCGTTGTTTCCTACGGCGGAATCCTCGGCATGGGTGACAAGCTGTTTGCAGTACCGTGGAAGGCTTTCAGCATTGATCACGCCAATCACAAGCTTGTTCTGAATGTCAGCAAGGAGCGCCTCAAGGATGCTCCCGGCTTCGACAAGGACAACTGGCCGAACTTTGCCGACTCGGCGTTTGCCTCCAGCTTGAGCACCTACTACAAGAGCTGAGATCGGCGTTCAAGCACCGTGAAGACCTGGAGACCGGCACCCGCCGGTCTCCTTTTTTGTGCATGGCGCACGATGAGCCGGTTCGGCGCTTGAGGATCAGCCATCACGCCCACAGCCCGGCGAAACTGGGCCCCCTTGGAATGACCCGCACAACCCCAAGATTGATCGGCTCGAACCGAATGTGGACTCCCGATGGAATCTTTTCACGCCACAACCATTGTTTCGGTGCGCCGCAATGGCAAGGTCGTCATTGGCGGCGATGGCCAGGTGACGCTCGGCAACACGATCATGAAGGCCAATGCGCGCAAGTTGCGCCGCCTCGGCAAGGGCGACGTGATCGCCGGGTTTGCCGGTGCAACCGCTGACGCTTTCACCTTGTTTGAATTGTTCGAAGCCAAGCTTGAGCGCTTCAGCGGCAACCTGACCCGCGCCGCCGTCGAGATGGCCAAGGACTGGCGCACTGATCGTCGCCTCGGTCGCCTCGAAGCCATGCTCGCAGTCGCCGACAAGGATGTGTCCCTGCTGATCTCCGGCAACGGCGATGTCGTCGAACCCGAAAACGGCCTGATCGCCATCGGCTCCGGCGGACCCTTCGCCCAGGCGGCCGCAAAGGCGCTGATCGAAAACACCGATCTCGGCGCCCGCGCAATCGTCGAACAAGCCCTCAAGATCGCCGGTGACATCTGTATTTATACGAATGGCAATGTGACTGTTGAGGAGCTGTGAGAGCGGGAGTCGGAAATCGGGAGTAGGGAATAGGAAAGCGGAGCGTGTAGCCTTTCGCTTGTGCTTTTCCCACTCCCCACTCCCTACTCCCCACTCCCGGTTCCTCAAACCACATAGCGCCTCAAATTTCATCATCCCGAAACAACCAGAGAAACCCGGCACCCACACAATGCAATCCATGACCCCACGCGAAATCGTTCATGAGCTCGATCGTTACATCATTGGCCAGAATGCGGCCAAGCGGGCGGTGTCGATCGCCCTGCGCAACCGCTGGAGGCGGATGCAGCTCGAACCCGAGTTGCGCAACGAGGTGACGCCGAAGAACATTCTCATGATCGGTCCGACCGGCGTCGGCAAGACCGAAATCGCCCGGCGTCTGGCGGCATTGTCGAATGCACCGTTTATCAAGGTTGAGGCAACCAAATTCACCGAGGTTGGCTACGTCGGCAAGGATGTCGAGCAGATCATTCGCGATCTCGCCGACGCCGCGGTAAAGATGGCGCGTGAACAAGCCAAGACGCGCGTGCGCTCACAAGCCGAGGATCGCGCCGAAGATCGCATCCTCGATGCGCTGCTGCCACGGCGGCAAAGCGTTGGTTTTGCCAACGAGCCCCAGCAGGTGGACGAGCGCGCGGCGGAAACGCGGCAGAAGCTGCTCAAGCAATATCGCGAAGGTCAACTCGATGATCGCGAGATCGAGATCGACGTGGCGCTCAATGTCGGGGTCGAAATCATGGCCCCTCCGGGCATGGAGGAGATGACCAACCAGTTGCACGGCATGTTCCAGTCGCTATCCGGCTCGAAAACGCAGAAGCGGACGCTGCGCGTCGCCCAGGCTCGACCCGTCCTGATCGAGGAAGAGGCCGGCAAGCTCGTCAATGACGAGGAAATCAAGACCGAAGCGATCTACAACTGTGAGCAGAACGGGATCGTCTTCATCGACGAGATCGACAAGGTTGCGCAGCGCGGCGAGTTCAGTGGAGCCGGTGTCAGCCGCGAGGGCGTGCAGCGTGATCTGCTGCCGCTGGTTGAGGGCTCCTCGGTATCGACCAAGCATGGCATTGTGCGCACCGACCACATCCTGTTTATCGCTTCCGGTGCGTTTTCATTGGCCAAGCCCTCGGATCTGATTCCGGAACTGCAGGGCCGCTTTCCGATTCGTGTCGAACTCAGCGCGCTCAACGCCGAGGATTTCAAACGGATTCTGAGCGAACCGCAACACGCCCTGACCAAGCAATATGCCGCCCTGCTTGGTACCGAAGCCGTCGAACTTGAGTTCACCGATGAAGGCATCCAGCGCATCGCCGTAGTCGCTTTCCAGGTCAACGAGCGTACCGAAAACATCGGCGCGCGTCGTCTGCACACGGTACTTGAGCGCCTTCTCGACGAAATCTCGTTCACCGCCTGCGATCACGAAAGCGGCAAGTTCGTGATCGACGCCGCCTACGTCGACAACCACCTCGGCGAACTCGTCAGGGACGAGGATCTGTCGCGCTACATTCTGTAGCGGGAATAGGGAATGGTTACCGCAAAGCTCGCGATCCCTGGCTTTTCGCCCTTCCTACACCCTACTCCCCACTCCCCACTCCCGTCGCCGCAGTTGCGGCGACAAGCCATTCATCCGACCATAGCGCCATGAGTACTGTTGTTCCTTTCAAATCCCGGGGTGTCCGCGCTGTTTTGCGCGAGGCACTTGAAGCCCGCATACCCATGCGCTTGGCCCGTGAACGCATCCAGCCTGGCTGGATTCACGGCTATGTCATTGGCCTTTCGCGCGACTTCTGCCTGATCGCCGAAGTCGGTGACGCCATGCGCTTTGATGGTTATGTGGTGGTGACAATCGCTGATTTGAGCCAGATCGAAGAAGACCCCTCGCGCGAATTCGTCGAAAAGGCGTTGGCGCTGCGGGATGAGCCCTTGATGATTCCGAAGGATTTCCCGCTCGATGACTGGCCAAGTATCGCCAAGGCCGCAATGCTCTTTGCGCCCTTGTTGTCAGTCAACGTGGTCGAGGATGAAGACGGCGAAGTCAGCTATATCGGTCAATTGGCCGGTATCGAAAGCGATGCGCTGCTGTTGCGCGAAGTTGATCCGAATGCGCACTGGCATGACGACGCCGGAGATTACGGCTTCGATGAAATCGCCTCGATTGGCTTCGGCACCGGCTATCTCGAAGCGCTCTGGCAGGTCGCCGGCAACCCGATCGACCCGATGAGTCCCCGCGTCCCGCGCTCGGATTCGGTGCACTAGGGCCGGGAGTGGGGAGTGGGAAATCGGGAGTGGGAAAAGCCGTTCAGCGCGGTTTGCTGCTTCTCGCTTCTGCTCTGCCTTGACCCAATCCCGATTTCCCATTCTCGATTTCCCCCAGAAAATGCCTACCCCAACCCAGCTCACCCTGCACCGCGCTTCACATGCACTCGAAGTCGGCTTTGATGACGGCAGCAGCTTTCGCCTGCCTGCGGAATATTTGCGCGTGAATTCACCGAGTGCCGAGGTGCAGGGACACGGCAACAAGGTGCTGGTTGGGGGCAAGAAGGATGTCGCCATCGATGAGATCGTTCCGGTCGGCAACTACGCAGTCCTGCTCAAGTTCAGCGACGGCCACCAGACCGGAATTTTTTCCTGGGATGTACTGCACGAACTCGGTCGCGATCAGGACAAGAACTGGACCGAATACCTCGCCGCGCTCGATGCCGCGGGAAAGTCGCGCTTGGGGTGAGATTGAGCCGGCATTCGGGATTCAATATGTGGGATGACCAGCCGTTCGGCTGTTGAAAGCCGTAGATGCAACAGCCGAAGCGCGCTTCGCTGTTGCGAATCCCTAATCCCGAATCCCGGCCTCTCTACCAGCCACCGCCGCCACCGCCGCCGCCACCGCCGCCAGACGATCCACCGCCGCCACCGCCCGAGGACGATCCGGGTGCGGTTGCCGAGGAGCTGATTGCGCTGCTCAGACTGGAACCGAGCGAGCTGCCAAAACTGCTCGCATCAAAACCTCGACCCATGTCGCCGGCATACCAGGCCATGCCCGCCGCGGCAGCAGCAACCGCGGCTGGCCCAATCGCATCGGCGAGCTTGTCGCCCCAGGTTTTCTCGACATCAAGCGCGAGCGCGTACGGCAGCAGGCGCTGGTATTCGTCGACAGTCATCGGTGGCGCCTTGGCCCGGGCCAGATCGTCGCGTTCGGCAACGCCGAGATACAGGCGAAGTCCTTCGAGACGATCAAGCAACTTGCGACCCTGCACGGTCGGTGCGCGCATCCAGTATGCAAATGGCACCTGAATCCCGGCCAGCAGCGCAACCAGGATGGCGAACAGGACGCTGGCATTCAGGCTCAGTATCCCCGCGGCGACAACCAGCGCTGCGACAGCAATCAATGCGCCAATGCTCAGGCCGATCGGTCGGCCTCCATCCTGCCAGGCAGCGATGGCTTTGTAGGTGACGGTACTCGCGGCAGTCGCGGCTATGAAAGTGAGGACGGTCGGAATGATGACTTCCGGAGCCATCGAAAGGCGATCGATAAGAAACGCGCCGACGATCGCCGCGATGGAAATCAGGATGCCGAGGCAACCAATGCCGTCATTGCGACGGAAATTGTCCTTGGCGTATGTCTTCTTCAGAAAGCGATCGTGCGCACTGCGTGCGGAGCCGATCGTGGAATGGCTTTCGTTCTTGAACACCAATGATGTTCTTGTGCCGAGCAGGCCGTCATAGAGCTCTTGTGCGGAATCGGGGACCGCTGCTCCGGGCTTGTTCGCTCGTTCGATCGAGAAAACGGATTTCTCCGATTTGCTGATTTTCACCATGCCGCAGACGCCGAGATCGACCATGTCGGCGGCAAAGCAGCGATCGTCGTAGCCCATGCGTCGCACATAGCGCGCGGCAGCGGGTGAGATGCCGGTCGGCGGATCGTATTCGGGGATGATGACGCCGCCTTTCGGATCGACACCGACGCGGCGCCATTGCATGTACAGGAACCCGACCAGGATCAGCAAACCGGCGGCGAGTACGGCCTCCCGACGATTGTCGGCAGCGAACCAGGCCAGCTTCTGGTTTGTTGTCGGCGCGGCAACAACGCCCTTCGGAAAGCTGACGACGACGGTGAGTCCGTTTCCGGGTGGAAGCTCGTGCGTCGTCGAGATGATTGCGTGGCCGACGTCATTGACGCTTGCGGTGTAGTTCTGCGCCTTCGAATCTTGTTCACCGGTATAGCCTTCGACCTTGATTTGAGAAGGATCGATATTGCCGGGGAGAGTCACCTCGGCGCTGGCCGAGTCGATCGTGAAGCCCCAGCCATTGCCGGTGACGTTCCAGTACAACTCGTCGTGGTCAGCAAAGAATCCGAGTTGACGTGCGGTCCGATAGCGAAACACATAGGTGTGTTCGCCGTGATTGAGCATGACGTTCGCACTACCAAAATAGACACGCACGCCGTTCGGGCGGCCTTCATCGTGCCAGGGCTCCTGATGGCCATCTCGGGTGACATCGAGAGGTTCGAACAACACGTTGATCCGATTTCCGTAGCGATCCCGATAGTCGGTCGGAAAGTCACGATAGATGCCGCGGCGGATGCGATCACCTTCGGCATTCACCTTGATCGTCTCGGTGATCGTCATTGAACCGTCGGCAGCGATGACGATGTCACTGTGGAAATCCAGAATGCGTTCGTCGGCATGCGCCGACAGGCAACAGAACATGGCAAAGATGGCGGCAAGCAAACGGATCATGGCGCGCTCCTTTGTTCGGCATTGGCCTCAAAGAACTCCCCTGGCTTGAACCCGGTCAGGCGGGCCACGATCAGGTCCGGGAAGTGTTCAATACGGGTATTCAGTTGGCGAACGGCACCATTGTAGAAGCGTCGTGCATATTGCAGATGATCCTCAATGGCAACGAGATCACGCGAGAGTTGCATGAAGTTTTCGCTCGCCTTGAGATCGGGGTAGCTCTCCTGCAAGGCGAGCAGGCGTTCGATCTGATTGCCGAGCTGATCCTCAAGCCTGGCCCGGTCGGCGAGTCCTGCAGCGGCCTTGGTCCGCGCGCGCAGCTCGGTGATTGTCTGCAAGGTATCGCGCTCGTGTGAGGCATACGCCTTGACCGCGGTAACCAGCTGCGGAGTCAGATCGTGACGGCGCATCAACTGCACGTCGATATCACTCCAGGCCGCGCGCATCTGGTTGCGATCGGCAACCAGGCGATTGAACATGACGATGCCGCCCAGCAAGACCACGCCGATGGCAACGAGAATTACGATCAACATGTTGGGCTCCACATCGTGCGCGAACTCAGGGTTCTTCAGCCTGATTTTTGGTCGAGGGTTGCAGGTGCCTGTCCATCCAGTTGACGATCGCGTGATAGGCATGCAGTTTCATCGAGGTTGTCGACAGACCATGCTTTCCACCCGGGTAGGTCATCAAGTCGAACTCGATGCCACGCGTTTGCAGTTCCGACATCAGCGCTGTGGAATTGGAAAAAAGAACATTGTCATCGGCCATGCCGTGAATCAGGAACAGTGGTGAACTGAGTCCATCCAGCCAGGCAAACGGCGCGCTGCGGATATAGCCAGCCTTGTTGTCCTGCGGCGTCGACAGATAGCGTTCGGTGTAGAAAGTATCGTAAAGCGTCCAGTCGGTGACCGGAGCAACCGCCACCCCGGCAGCAACTTCCGCCGAGGCTTTGCTCAGCAGCATCGTCGTCATGTAACCGCCGTAGCTCCAGCCGAACACGCCGATGTGCTCGCCATCGACCCAGGGTTGCTCCTTCAGCCAGTGGATGCCGGTCAGCTGATCAAGGACTTCGGCATTGCCGAGCTGGCGATAGATGACATCGGAGAACTTGCGTCCACGCCGGTCCATACCGCGGTTGTCGAGAGTGAAGACGACGTAGCCCTGCTGGGCCATGAACTCAAGGAAAAGATCACCCCATGCGCGCACGACTTTTTGTACGTGGGGTCCACCGTAGTAGAAGATGAATACCGGATAGCGTTTGCCCGGATCGAAACCGGCTGGCTTGTACAAACGGTAGTACAAGGTCTGCTCATCCTCGGCCTTGAGCGTTCCGAATTCCGGTGCGATGTGCGCTTGGCGATAGGCCGCATACGGATGCGTGTCATCGAGTCTGTTTTCCTCGATCCAGGCAATGCGAGTGCCATCGGCCGAGTGCAAGCTGACCTGGGGCGGTGTGCCCGGATTGCTGAAGCTGTCCAGATAGACCGAAGCGTCTTCGGCGAAGGTTGTCGTGTGGGTTCCATTGCGCTTGCTCACCCGGGTCGGTGTATTCGCTGTGCTGCCATCGAGCTTCAGCCCGTAGACCTGAGTATCGGGGACGTAGTCGCGGTTGGATTGCACATAGACCTGGCCTGAAGCTTCATCGACGCCGAGCAGCTTGTCGATATTCCAGTCACCGCTACTGATTGGGTGGCGCAACTTGCCATCGAGGCCATACAGATAGAGTTGCTTGTAACCACTGCGTTCGCTGGCCCAGAGAAAGGCATCATCATTCTTCAGAAAGTGCAGATCCGAGTTCAGATTGATCCAGGTTTCGCTACTCTCCCTGACCAGCACGCGTTGCTCGAGCGTGGCGCTGTCGACGAGACGCAGTTCCAGACTTTGCTGATTGCGCGGCATCAGTTGATAGCTCAATTGCTTGCCTTCTGGCAGCCATTTGACGCGAACCAGATAGATGTCGGTGTCTTCGCCAAGGTCAATCCAGCGAGTCTCGCCGCCTTGCGGCGAAATCAGGCCCAGTTTCACCGTGACATTGTTTTTTCCGGCCGCCGGATAGCGCTGACTGATGACTTCAGTGTGGTCGGCGTAGACCTCGGCACGCTTGACCACGGCGACATGGGATTCGTCATAGCGCTCGAAAGCGATTGCCGAATCATCGGCTGCCCACCAGTAGCCCTCGCTGCGATCCATTTCTTCCTGGGCGACAAATTCGGCTTCGGCATTGTGGATGACCCCGCCGCCATCGGTTGTCAGCGAGCGAACCTCGTTGCTGGCCAGATCGATGACCTTGAGATTCTGGCCCTGAACAAACGAAACATAACCACCCTTCGGCGAAATCTGCGGGTCAATGAACGCGCCGTCGGTGGGCAATTCCCGGACCGCTTTGTCTGCTGTCGCTGACATCGTGTACAAATAGAGCTTGCCGCCCAGCGGGAACAGCAACGACTTGCCGTCGGGTGACCACTGATAGCTGACGATGCCGCTCAGTCCGGCGATGCGGGCGCGCTCGCGACGACTCTTTTCGGCATCGCTGAGCTCGGCGCCGCTGTCCAGCGTATCCGCATCGACAAGGCGTCGAGTGACCTTGTCGCTGATGTGATACTCCCAGAGATCAAGGCGATTCTGGTCGTCGGCGCGTGCGCGCAGGAATGTGACGCGCGAGCCATCTGGCGAAATCTTCAGCTCGCGCGGGACCGGACCATCGAGGCCTCCGCCGCCAAAGATGGCTTCAAGCGTCAATGAATCGGCCATCACATGGACCGGCAAAAGTAATAGAGCAAGCAACAAGACACGCATCGAATCCTCCCTTGGTCGTCCGATTATCCCGATGCCTGATCTTGATTGATACCGCGTTCGCGCTCAATCGACCGGTCGCTGAAACAGATTGCGCCTAGCCTCCTCGCTCAGCGGCTGGCCTGAAGGACTGATCGCTTCGCCTTTTTCATAAGCGCGGACGGTTGCCGGTCGATCACGAATCGCCTCGAACCAGCGCTTGAGTTGCGGCGTATCGTTGAGGTCCTGATGCTGTGCTTCGTAAGGCACGATCCATGGATAGACTGCCATATCGGCGATCGAGTAGCTCGCGCCAGCAACGAATTCGTGCGCGGCCAGTTGTTTGTCGAGAACGCGGTAGAGTCGGCGCGTTTCGCGTTCGTAGCGCTCGATGGCGTAAGCTATTTTTTCCGGAGCATAGCGATTGAAGTGATGATTCTGCCCGGCCATCGGACCGAGTCCGGCCATCTGCCAGAACAGCCACTCATTGACGACAACGCGTTCGCGCAACATCGTCGGCAGGAACTTTCCGGTCTTTTCGGCAAGGTATTGCAGAATTGCGCCTGATTCAAAAACACTCAGCGGCGCGCCGCCATCGGCCGGAGCGTTGTCGACGATGGCCGGCATGCGATTGTTCGGCGATATCTTGAGAAAGTCCGCCTCGAACTGCTCCCCCTTGCCGATATTGACCGGCTTGATCGTGTAGTCGAGGCCGACCTCTTCGAGAAACATCGTGATCTTGTGGCCGTTCGGTGTTGGCCAGTAGTGAACATCAATCATCGTGGGATCCTTGATACGCGCCTGATCGAGTCTGCATGGTGCGCGTTGCTGCGGGTTTCGAGACCAATCCGGCGAAGACGGACATGCAGCACTAGCGTTTGCTCATGTACTTCCAGTTTCTCGGTTTACCTTCGCTCATCCATTCGATGGCCTGGGCACAGCGACGGTTTCGGGTGGCGGCTTGTTTGGCTTCGGCGATCCACTCCATGTACTCGCGTTGCTGACCTGGAGGAAAGTTTTCAAACTGTTCGCGCGACTTCTTGTTGGCCGCGAGTGCCATCGCAAGTTCGGCAGGCATCGAGACTGCCCGGCCCCTCGGATTGCGCTTTGGCGCCGCGCGCCTGATGCCTTGCTCATTGAGCTTCATGGCCTGACGAATCAAGCCTGCCAGTTCGCGCTTTGCGGGCAGATCGGCGAGGGTTTCAATTCGACCGAACTGTCCCATCCCCGATTGGCTCCTCTGTTCTTCTGTGATCCCGTCGATCAGCGCCGATTTCCAGAATCCAAAAGCAACGTGCTGCTTGAACGCAGCCATGTGGCAGAGCATCGCCCCGGCATACAGGAAGTGCGGGCTACCCCACTTGATGGTTTCCTCGACATCCTTGCAACTGGCATGAACGACGGCACGCAGGTGCTCAAGAATGGGTCGGGCAAAATCCGCCGAGCGGGCGATGTAGGCATCAATACGTGGATCGTGGCTGGACATGAAAACCTCCGGTTGCGATCCATGGTAGCGCCATGGACGATTACTTGCCGATGCAGAAGTCCGCGAAGATGCGGCCGAGCAGGTCATCGCTGCTGAAGGTTCCGGTGATTTCTCCCAACTCATGTTGCAGCTGGCGCAACTCTTCGGCAGCGAGTTCACCGGCGCGCTGTTCGCATAGAGCGTATCGGGCGGAATGCAGATGTTCACTGGCACGTTCAAGTGCTTCGACGTGACGGCTGCGTGCGCTGAACGCTCCATCGCCGCCTTCGCCAAGCCCGGCGGCGTTGCGCAACTCGGCATGCAGTTGGTCCACGCCGGTTCCGGTTTTGGCGGATAGCCAGAGGTGCACGACATTGTCGATGAGCTTGCGTTGTGCGTCTCTGGTATCGAGATCGATCTTGTTGTGGATGATGATGCGGGCGCGGTTTGCAGGGAAGCCGTCGAGCAAGCCGAGATCGGTTTCGACCTGCGCGTCGCTGCTGACCAGCACGGCCAGATCGGCACGTTCCAGCTCCATGCGTGCGCGACGGATTCCCTCGATCTCGACGCGATCTTCGGATTCGCGAAGTCCCGCGGTATCAACCAGGGTGATCGCGGTTCCGTCGAGATCGATGATCTCGCGCAAGACGTCACGGGTGGTCCCGGCTACCTCGGTGACGATGGCACGATCGCTTGCGGCCAGTGCGTTGAGCAGACTCGATTTGCCGGCATTCGGTTGGCCGACGATGACCACATGCAAACCGTCAGCCAGACGAACTCCACGTCGGCTCGCGACGAGCAATTCATCTAGCGCGTGGCGCAGCGCGGCGAGGTCCTCGACAAGACGTGGCGTGGCCAGGAAATCGATTTCCTCTTCCGGGAAGTCAATCGCCGCCTCGATCCAGATGCGCAAGCGCACGACGGACTCGGTCAGCGCATGGACCTGGCGTGAAAATTCTCCATCCAGGCTGCGTACGGCTGCGCGGGCGGCGGCTTCCGACCCGCTGGCGATGAGGTCGGCAATGGCCTCGGCCTGGGTCAGATCGATCTTTCCGTTGAGGAACGCGCGCTCGGAGAACTCGCCCGCTCGGGCTTGTCTGGCACCGAGCGCGATAACGCGTCGTAGCAAAAGAGCAAGCACAACCGGACTGCCGTGAACCTGCAGCTCGATGACATCTTCGCCGGTGAAAGAGTTCGGTGCAGGGAAATACAGCAACAGACCCTGATCCAGAAGCGCACCATCAGCGTGGGTAAACGTGCAGTAATGGGCGTAGCGCGGCTTCGGTTTTCGGCCGAGCAGTGTGGTCGCGATATCAAGCGCCTTGAAACCCGAAACCCGAATGATGCCGATGCCGCCAGCGCCGGCGGCGCTGGCGATGGCGGCTATCGTTTCAGCTTGCGGTTTCATGGCCTGTCACCCGCCGGTCTCGTCGCTGGCGTCGGCCCGCAGCTATTTGGCGCTGGCCGAAACCAGGGGTTTGTCGCCCGCTTCGATGCGCTTGGTGATGATCCATTGCTGGAGCAGACCGATGGCGCCATTGGCAGTCCAGTAAAGGACCAGTCCGGCAGGGAAGAAGGCGAACATCACCGAGAAGATCAACGGCATGAACTTCATCATCTTCGCCTGCAGCGGATCCATGCCGGTCATCGGCGTGAGGTACTGCGTGGCCAGCATCGTCGCTGCGTTGAGGACCGGCAGCACATAGTAAGGATCCGGCGCGGTCAGGTTGTGGATCCACAGGATAAACGGCGCCTGGCGCAGCTCGACACTTTCCAGCAAAACCCAGTACAGACCCAGAAAAACCGGAATCTGCACGAGCATCGGCAGACAGCCGCCGAGAGGGTTGATTTTTTCCTTCTTGTAAAGCTCCATCATGGCTTGATTGAGCTTCTGCTTGTCATCGCCGTAGCGTTCCTTGAGCGACGCCACGCGCGGCTGCATCTTGCGCATCTTCGCCATCGAGCGGTATTGCGCCTCGGAAAGCTTGAAGAACACCGCCTTGATCGTCAGCACCAGCAAGATGATGGCGAAGCCCCAGTTGCCGGTGAGCTTGTGGTACATCGACAGCAGCCAGTGCAGCGGCTCGGAAATCACGGTGAAGATGCCGTAGTCGGCAGTCTTGGCCAGCCCCGGGGCAATGTCGTCGAGTGTGCTTTGCAGTTTCGGACCGACGTAGAGGCGGGCGCTGAAGCTGTCCTCCGAGCCGGGAGGAATGGTCAGTGTCGGCGACTGACTGCGCACCAGATAGCGTTTGGTGTTGCCATTGAGTTCGGTGGTGGTGAATTTGTCGACTTCGGTTGCCGGTGGAATCCATGCGGCAAAGAAATAGTGTTGCAGCAAGCCGACCCAGCCACCGGTAACGCTCTGGTTGAGCGGTTCCTTGTTGAACTTGTCGAAAGCCAGCTTCTGGAATTTTTCTTCCGGGCTGTACCAGGCTGCACCCATGAAGCTGTAGCGCGAAGTATTCGTATAGCCCTTGATACCCGAATTGTCGATGATCAGCGGAACACGCTGAAGCTGCCGATAGGCGTTGCCGACCCATGGCGTTGCGCTGTGGTTGCTGATCTGCTGGCGCTGCTCGATGACGTAACTGCCGCGCTCGAAAACGAAGGTTTTGGTCACCGTGATGCCGGAAGCGTCTTGCCAGGTCAACGGGACTTCGAGGCGGTTTTGTCCATCCGCCAATTTGTAGGTGCGGGTCGCGGCTTCGAACATCGTCTCGTGATTCGGTGCCGGACTGCTGTTGCTGACCAGACCACTCTGGGCGACGAAATAGTGCTCCGGGCTTGGATCGAGCAAACGTACCCGCTCCGGTTGCTTCTGCTTCTCCGGATAGGCAAGCAGGTCGGCGCTGATCACGCTGGCACCACGCGGGTCGATTTCAACGCGCAACAGATCGGTGGTGACGACGATCGGATTGGCCGACACACTCATCGTCGAGCTGGCGGGTGCAGTGGCGGTCGCTGCTGCGGGGGTCGGCGTGCTCGCTGTCGGAATCTCCCCGCTAGCCGGCGCAATTGCTTGCGCGGCCGGCGTGGCGCCTGGCTCATCCTGCGCAACACTGGTGGTCGGTGCTAGTGTTTTGACCTGCGGGTTGTAATCGATCTGCCACTGCGAATAGATCAGATAGACGAGGGCAAACAGGGCAACCAGCAGAAAGGTGCGGGGATTGTTCATGGCGGCTTCGGTTTCTTCGACGAGCTCGCCGGACTCCGGCGAAAGAGGAGGGTGTCGCGACCCGGGTTGTCGGGCAACGGCGGCACAATAGCGCGGTGTTAATGCACGATCAGCCGCGCATTGTGCCGGTGCCTTGCGCTGCCTTCAACGTCGCGAGCTTTTTCCAGAGACTGGCAAGATCTGCACGCAAGTCTGCGGAAGGCGTTTTCACCGCACTCGATCGGGCGATCAGCAGAATATCGACACACGGCAGATCGGCAAGAACATGACGATAGCTTTCGCGAACGAGCCGCTTGATTCGATTTCTGTCTACAGCTCGCTTGGAGACACGACGAGAAACCGCCTGGCCAAGTCGGCTAGTCGGTTGTTTGTTGCTTGAATACTCGGCCAGAAAGTGGCGGACGCCGATGCGTTTCGAGCTGCCTCGCAGCGCGGCGAAATCACCGGGCTTGAGCAGTCGCGCGGTGCGCGGATAGGCAAACTGCCCCATGCCACCGCAGACAGCGATTTCAGACGGCGAGACGCTTGCGGCCTTTGGCTCGACGCGCGTTGATGACGGCGCGACCACCACGGGTCTTCATGCGGGCGCGGAAACCGTGGGTACGGGCGCGTTTGAGGTTGCTCGGCTGATAGGTACGTTTGGTGGCCATGAGTCGGCGCCAGGCTTGGAGAAAAGGGCGCGAATGATAGGCGTGCGATAGTGTGCGAGTCAAGGCGTGTCGCTGGCGTGTCTCGCTGGTGCGCGAGTAGACTGCACGGTTCGCGCCGGGAGCACTGCTCCCAGACGTTGTCGTTCCAGCTAAAACATCGAGGAATCATGAGCGAGCTTTGGGGGCGCTGCATCGAGCGCCTGGAAACGGAATTCGGGCCCGAGGATGTGCAGACATATCTGAAACCCTTGCAGGCTCGCGAAAGTGAGGACGGCTTGCACCTGCTTGCGCCCAATGATTACACGCTGGAAGTCGTCCGTGAGCGCTTTCTTGCGCGAATTCGGGCAGTGATCGAGTACCAGCATGGTGCAGCGGTCAAGATCAATCTGGGGGTTGGCGCGGTTGGCGGGCGCAAACCCGCTGTCAAGAAGCCGGCGAGTGCGGCCAAGGTCATCGAGCGTTCGGTCGATGCGCACAATCTCGATCCGAATTACACCTTTGACAGCTTTGTCGAAGGCAAGACCAATGAACTCGGCAAGGCGGCCGCGATTCAGGTCGCGACAAACCCGGGCAGCGCATTCAATCCCTTGCTCCTGTATGGGGGCACCGGCCTTGGCAAGACCCATTTGATGCACGCCACCGGCAATTTGATGCGTCACAACAACCCGCGTTGCAAGGTTTTGTATCTGCGCTCCGAGCAGTTCGTCGGCAGCATGATTGATGCGTTGCGCACAAAGAACATGGACGAGTTCAAGCGTCGCTTTCGCAGCGTCGATGCATTGCTGATCGATGACATTCAGTTTTTTGCCGGCAAGAACACCACCCAGGAAGAGTTTTTCCACACCTTCAATGCGCTGTTTGATGGCAAACAACAGATCATTCTGACCTGCGACCGTTTCCCGCGAGAGGTCGAGAATCTTGAACCGCGTCTCAAGTCCCGCCTCGGCTGGGGCTTGTCAGTGGCCATCGAACCACCGGATTTCGAAACACGAGCAGCCATCCTGCTCAGCAAGGCGGCCAGCAAGGGGGTCGATCTTCCCGAGGATGTCGCGTTCCTGATCGCCAAGCGCATGCGTTCGAATGTCCGCGATCTTGAAGGCGCTCTGAATACCCTGATAGCTCGATCGCATTTTGGCGGGCGGCCGATTGATGTCCTGTTTGCCCAGGAAACCTTGCGCGATCTTCTTACGGTGCATGCGCAGGCGATCACGATCTCGAATATCCAGAAGATCGTCGTCGAGTATTACCAGTTGCGCATTGCGGATTTGCTCTCGAAGCGTCGCAGTCGCTCGGTGGCCAGGCCGCGGCAGATGGCCATGGCACTGGCCAAGGAATTGACCGAGCACAGTCTTCCTGAAATCGGGGACGCTTTTGGTGGGCGCGACCATACGACGGTGCTGCACGCCTGCCGGACAATCAGGAATCTCAAGGAAACCGATGGCAAACTCAATCAGGATTGGGACAAACTGGTTCGCAACTTGACCGGTTGATTAGCTGTGGACAACCTGGGGGTTATTGAAAGCGTTAGAATTATCCACAGACGATGCACAGCCGGACCGACCCTTAGTCCACGACAAGATTTATCTTCAAGATATTGAAAATAAAAGGTTTTGTGCTGGCTTTTGAGTTATCCAGCGGACCTGCTACCACCACTATTCTTTAATCAGATCAAAATCAGAAACAGGAAGGGACCGATCATGCGCTTCATTCTTCCTCGCGAGGCCTTGCTGAAACCGCTACAACAAGTTGTTGGTGTTGTTGAAAGACGTCAGACACTTCCAGTTCTTTCGAACTTGTTGGTCAACGTCACCGATGACGGTGTTTCCTTCACCGGTACCGATCTCGAAGTCGAGATGGTTGCGCGGGTTGGCGCAGAAGATCTGTTGCCGGGGGAAGTCACGATTCCGGCGCGAAAGCTGTTCGACATCTGTCGAGCTCTGCCGGATGGCGCCCGGGTCAAGATCGAGTTGAATGGTGATCGCGTATCGGTGAGTGCAGGGCGTAGTCGTTTTACCCTGGCGACCTTGCCGGCCAGCGAGTTTCCGACCATCGATGATATCGAAGTCGTCGAACGTGTCAGTCTGGCCGAATCGGTTCTCAAGAGCCTGATCGCACGAACTGCTTTTGCCATGGCGCATCAGGATGTTCGTTACTACTTGAATGGTCTGTTGCTGGATCTTCGCGACAAGACACTGCGCTGTGTGGCCACCGATGGCCATCGCCTGGCGATGAGTGATTCGGAGCTGGAGAAGGAGGTTTCCGCGCGTCGCCAGATCATTATTCCGCGCAAGGGCGTACTTGAACTGCAGGGCTTGTTCGAAGCGGGTGAAGGTCAGGTCGAGCTGGAACTGGGGCGCAATCACATTCGTGTGCGTCGTGACTCGGTTACATTCACGTCGAAGCTGATCGACGGACGCTTTCCGGACTACGAGGCAGTCATTCCGATCGGTGCCGACAAGGAAGTGCGTCTGGGTCGCGAGGAGTTTCGTTTTGCCTTGCAACGAGCCGCTATTCTTTCCAACGAGAAGTATCGCGGGGTCAAGCTGGATGTCAGTCCGGACAAGCTGCGCATCGTCGCGCACAACCCGGAACAGGAGGAGGCGGTCGAAGAGCTCGAGGTGAACACCACAGTGTCGGACCTCAGTGTCGGATTCAATGTGAACTATCTGATGGACGCTCTCGCCGCGCTGAGTGGAGAGGAGATCATTCTGAGCCTGCGTGATGCGCAATCGAGTTGTCTGTTGCGCAAGGTAGACTCGGATGACACCCAGCATGTCGTGATGCCTTTGCGACTCTGACGCGGATGCGCATGATCGGCCTTGGGACCCGCGCAGCGACGGTTGCGCGGGTTTTTATATTTTTGGGGACTGTCGAATGCGTCTGAATGAACTGCGGATCAACGATTTCCGCATCATTGAGGATAAGACGTTGGAGCTGGTTCCTGGCTGGAATGTTTTTACCGGTGCCAACGGCGCGGGCAAGACCAGTGTCCTCGAAGCGGCGTTCATGCTGTCTCATGGTCGATCGTTCAGACGGAGCTTCAGGGATTCACTGAGCCGCATTGGAAGCCAGGGCTTTTCGGTTTTTGGCCGTTTGCGACGTTCGGACGGTTCTGAGGTTCGACTTGGTTTGGCCCGGCGTGGCGGAAAGCTTGATGCGCGAGCAGACGGTGAGGTGGTGGGAATAGCCTCATTGGTCAGATGTTGCGCGGTGGTTTGCTTTGAACCGGGCTCGCATGAGCTGATCAACGGGATTGCCGAGGAGCGACGGCGCTATCTCGACTGGGGTGTGTTCCACGTGGAACCCGATTTTCTTGAGCAATGGCGACGATACCAGCGCGCTTTGCGACAGAGAAACAAGGTGCTTCGAGATGGCGGTGGCGATGATTACCTCGAGCCGTGGGAGATCGAGCTTGCTGCCTGTGGCGAGCGGATCGCTCTGTTGCGTGGGAATTATGTTGATGCGTTGCACGCCTATCTGGCGCCATTGCTGGAACGTTTCCTCGGTGAGCTTGGGGAGTTTCAACTGTCGCTGGATTCAGGATGGAAGGCTGATCTGTCGCTCGCCGATGCGCTGGGGGAAGGGCGAAGTCGGGATCGCGAACGAGGCTTTACCGGGCGTGGCCCGCATCGGGCAGATTGGTCGATAAGCTTCGACAGGGCGCCCCGACGCGAGCACCTCTCACGGGGTCAGGAGAAGCTGTGTGCATTGGCTCTGGTTCTGGCGCAGGCGCAGCTCTATTCGGAGCAGGTGGGTGAATGGCCGATTCTGTGTCTTGATGATCTGTCCTCGGAGCTCGATCTTGCGCATCAGACCGAAGTAATAGGTCAACTGCAGGCTAGTGGCGCCCAGGTCCTTTTGAGCGGGACGGAACGACCCCAAGTATTTGATGCTTCGTCCTCTAGCTTGCGTGTGTTCCACGTGGAACACGGCCAAATCATGGTCTGACTGCTATAATCCCGGGCTTGTGTCACGAGTCTGGCGCAGCTTGCGCCGAGTGGCGGCTGATAACAGCGGAGTCCCATGAGCGAGCAATACGATTCAAGCAGAATCAAGGTTCTGAAAGGCCTTGATGCCGTCCGCAAACGTCCGGGCATGTATATCGGCGATACCGATGATGGCTCCGGTCTGCATCACATGGTATTCGAGGTTGTCGACAACTCGATCGACGAGGCCCTGGCCGGACATGCCAACAAGGTTTCGGTGACGATCCACGTCGATGGCTCGGTCAGCGTGGTCGACAATGGCCGCGGTATCCCGGTCGGCATGCACGAGGAAGGTCGATCCTCGGCTGAAATCGTCATGACCGTTCTGCACGCCGGCGGCAAGTTTGATGACAACAGCTACAAGGTTTCCGGAGGCTTGCACGGGGTGGGCGTCTCGGTCGTCAACGCCTTGTCCGAGCATCTCTGGTTGACCATTCATCGAGACGGTCAAGAGCACTATCAGGAATACAAGCTGGGCGAGCCGCAATTTCCGCTCAAGGTCGTCGGCGCGTCATCACAGCGCGGCACCACCGTGCGCTTCCTGCCGAGCAGGTCGGTTTTCTCGGATGTGGAGTTCCATTACGAAATCCTGGCCAAGCGCCTGCGCGAGCTTTCTTTCCTCAACTCCGGCGTGCGTATCGAGCTCACTGATGAGCGCAGCGAGCGCCACGATGTGTTCGAGTATGTCGGAGGAATCCGCTCTTTCGTCGAGCATTTGGCCCAGTTGAAGACACCACTGCATCAGAAGGTCGTCTATTTCACCCTTCAAAGCGATGCAATCACGGTCGAAGCGGCGCTGCAGTGGACCGATTCCTACCAGGAAACCTGTCTTTGCTACACCAACAACATTCCGCAGAAGGATGGCGGTACGCATTTGGCCGGCTTGCGCAGCGGACTGACCCGGACCCTGAGCAACTACATCGACAAGGCCGGTTTGCAGAAGACCGCCAAGGTCGGTTTCTCCGGCGATGACATGCGCGAAGGTTTGATTGCCGTGTTGTCGGTGAAGATGCCCGATCCCAAGTTTTCGTCGCAAACCAAGGACAAGCTGGTATCGAGTGAAATCAAGGGCATCGTCGAATCGTCGATCAACCAGAAGCTCGAAGAGTTCCTGCTGGAAAATCCGCATGAGGCCAAGGCCATTGCCGCCAAGGTCGTCGATGCTGCGCGCGCACGTGAAGCGGCACGCAAAGCGCGTGAGATGACGCGACGCAAGGGTGCGCTCGATATTGCCGGATTGCCTGGAAAGCTGGCGGACTGCCAGGAAAAAGATCCCGCC
>NZ_DASSYD010000139.1:0-22180 GCF_035703485.1 Dokdonella sp.
CTTGCCCTGAAAGCCTTTCCGGTGGCCCTGCGCGCGGCTGGTGTACCCGATCTGGTCCTGCCCGAGGATGACTGGAGCGCGTTCAACCTGCATCCGCGCGCCGGCACCGTCCTCCTCGACCAATGGCAGCATTGGCTGGCCCAGCAGCCGTCCACGGCGCGCAAGCATTGGCGCCAGCGCGTGCAGACGGCGCGCATTGAACATCTCGGCATGGTCGAATTCTTTGCCCGTCATCCGACCTTGCGTGTACCGCTGGTGCTGGCCCCGGTGACCGCACACTACTCGTGGAGCAAGGGCCTCAAGTTGCTTGGTCTGGGTCGCGCACAAATGGAGCTGTTGCCGGAGAGCGGCATGCGCCTGGATACCGATGCACTTGAATCGATCCTTGAGCGCTGTCGGCGCGAGCGTCAACCGGTGCTGATGTCGGTGGCGGTGCTCGGCACCACCGAATACGGCACCTTCGATCCGGTCGATCGCATGCTCGCCGCGCGCGAGCGCGCCGCAACGGCGGGTCTTGGTCACTCGGTGCACGTCGATGCCGCCTGGGGTGGCTATCTGGCCACGGTGTTTCGCAACGAGGATGGCAGCCTGCGCAGTCGCGATGAAGTTGCAAAGGGCTACAATGCATTCCCCGCGCCGGAGGTGTATGCGGCCATCGCCGCACTCGCCGATACCGATTCGGTGACGATCGATCCGCACAAGCTCGGCTATCTGCCTTTCGGCACCGGCGCCTTCGTCT
Source organism: Dokdonella sp. (assembly GCF_035703485.1). Taxonomy (GTDB): domain Bacteria; phylum Pseudomonadota; class Gammaproteobacteria; order Xanthomonadales; family Rhodanobacteraceae; genus Dokdonella. The sequence continues at coordinate 740 of NZ_DASSYD010000139.1, forward strand.
GCCGCGATCATCGCGTCAGCGCGCTGCTCGCCGAAGAGGCCGACTACGTGTTTTCCGGAGCGACAGCGAAAACCTACGTTGAGCGCTATCGCGGGCTCGGCCAGTTCGTCCCGGAAGGCTCAAAGTCGGGTGCGAATGCGGCGGCGGTTTATGTGACCCACCGCGTATTGCCGCTCGATCACCGACACTTCGGCCACCTGACCCGGCAGACCATCCTCGCCGCCGAGGCTTTTCATTTGCGTGCAACGCGGTTCGCGAAAGAGATGGGCGACTACGTGACCGCGATGGTGCCGTTTCCGCCCGACAGCAATCTAGTCTGTCTGGCGCTGAATCCGCGCGGCAACACCAGCGTCGCCGGAGCCAATGTCTTTGTGCGTCGCCTGCACGACGACATGCGCGCCGATCCGCGCCAACCGCTGCAACTGAAGCAGTTTTTTGCATCGATGACGACTTTGCGTCCCGAGGCGATCGGCGATGTCGAAATACGTCGCGTGTTCGATGCGCTGGGTCTGGACACGGCATCACTTGATGACGATGAAGGCAATGATCGCGTCGTGATCTTGCGTCACACCCTGATGAATCCGTACCTGATCGATCACGAAAACGACATCAGCTATATCGACTTGTATTTCGACTACCTGCAGGAGCGCGTGCGCCAGTTCCCCGGTCCAGGAAAACCCACCCGGACGGCTTGAAAGAGTGCACAAATTCGCTGATGCGCGCCGAATCACCGGCGGCGCACCAGCGGAGTACGGCAAGGTTCAGTGATTCAGGAGTGCCTGATGGTCACGAACGGAGAAATCACCGGGCTGCTGATTGCGGCTCGCGGCGGTGACGAGGCGGCGGCCAATCGGCTCGCCGGGCTGGTGTACGGGGAGTTGCGGTTGCTCGCGCACCATTGCAGGCGCGATCGCGGTGCTGCCGGCACGCTGTCGACTACCGCGCTTGTGCACGAAACCTATCTGCGGATGGGCGGTTTGCCGGAAGCGGACTTTGCCGACCGGGCCCACTTCTTCGCCTATGCCGCACAGGCCATGCGACGCATCCTGGTCGACCATGCGCGGCGTAGTTGCGCAGCCAAACGGGGCGGGAACGCACCTCACGTCATCTTCGACGATGTGGCGCTCTCACTGACGGTTGCCCCGGAACAAGTGGTCGCGCTAGATCAGGTGCTGACGCGCTTGCACCAGCTCGACGAGCGGCTGGCCAGTCTGGTCGAGTTGCGCGTGTTCGCCGGGCTGGACGTGTCCGAACTTGCGCAAGCGCTCGAACTGTCTGAACGCACGGTCAAGCGCGACTGGCGCAAGGCTCGGGCCCTGCTTGGCGGCTGGTTGCAGGAAACGCTACTGCAGGCATCGTCATGAGTCGGAGTTCGTTCACTGATCTTGCCAAGTTGCTGGACGAAGCATTTGACCTCACGCCCGACGCGCGCGCCGCCCTGCTTGCTCGCGTCGCCCGCGATCACCCGCAATTGCACGACGAGCTGGTCGCCGCACTGGCCGCGGATGCCTGCGAGCAACCGTTGCTCGACAAAGTCCTCGTCGAAGCGCCCGCACAGATTGCCGCGATTCCCCAGACGGGCGATCAGATCGGACCTTATCAGCTGCTCGATCGCCTTGGTCGCGGCGGCATGGGCGAGGTGTGGCTGGCCGAGCGTGTTGACGGGGAATTCAGCCAGAACGTCGCGCTGAAGTTCATCCGGCCCGGTTTCGACAACGCGTTCATCCGCGAGCGCTTTCGCCGCGAACGCCAGATTCTGGCCGGGCTTTCCCACCCGAATATCGCCCACTTGCTGGACGGTGGCGTGTCGCGCAGTGGCCAGCCGTGGTTCGCACTCGAATATATCCGGGGAGAAATGCTGACCAGCTACGCATCGCGCCTGCCGCTGTCCGCTCGCCTGCCGTTGTTTCTGATTGTTTGTCGTGCCGTGCAGTTCGCCCATGCGCGGCTGATTATCCACCGCGACCTGAAGCCGGGAAACATACTCGTCTGCGCGGATGGCACACCGAAACTGCTCGACTTTGGTATCGCCACGGTGTTCGTCACGGATGAACAATCCGAATCGCCGAGCACGCATCCGATTGGTGTCGCCGCAACGCCCGAATACGCCGCTCCGGAGCAGCTGGCCGGCAAATCGTGTACGACCGCAACCGACGTCTACGCGCTGGGCCTGATTCTCTTTGAGCTGATCAGCGGGCAACGGGCGAGGCCGGCGTCGGATCCGCCGCCGCGTCCGTCCGCCGTGGTCCCGAATGCAGGCAGGCGACGTGGCGTGCAGGGCGATCTTGATGGCATTGTTCAGCGAGCCCTGGCGATCGATCCTGCGCATCGCTATGTCTCGGTCGAAGCGCTGGCCAACGATATCCAGAACCATCTGGACGGGTTCCCGGTCCGCGCCAGACCCGACAGCCGCATGTATCGGGCGCACAAGTTCGCGATCCGTCACTGGATGGGACTCGCCGCGACTTTGCTGTTGCTGGCGAGTCTGCTGGCCGGAATTGCCGGAACAATCTGGCAGGCGCGCCTTGCCTGGCGGCAGACCGCGAATGCAGAAGCGACCAAGCAATTCCTCGTCGAGTTGTTCGCCAGCAGCGATCCGGATCAGGAGCCGGTGCAGGATCTCAATGCCGGTGAATTGCTCGAATTCGGTCTCGCGCGAATCGAATCCTCATTGCAGGAGCAGCCGGAATCCAAGGCCGACCTCATGCACACGCTGGCCCGGGTTGCCAAGAGCCTGGGTCGATACGACAAGGCGCGCAACCTGATCGAGCAGGCGATCCTGATCCGGCGCCAGTACTACGCCGCCGATGCGCCCGAGTTGATCGAGAGTCTCGGTCTGCGCGGAGCGATCCTGATCGAACAGCGCGACTATGCGGCGGCAATTGAGCAGCTCGAGAAAGTCTGCCGGTTGAGCGCAAAGCGCTTTGGCCCGGCTTCGGCCGCCGTGGCCGAATGCCAGCACCGGCTTGGCAACGCGTTCGATCTGGATGGCCAATATGCAGCGGCATCGCGCGCGTTGGAGGCCGCACTGACCTTCCAGCGGGCACACCCTGATGGTTCCTCGCTGGAGCTCGCCAGCACCCTGAGCGATCTGGCCGCATTGCGACACAGCCAGGGGCAGTTTGCTGTGGCTCAGGGTCTCGCACAGGAAGCAGTAGATCGTTATCGACGCGTCGATTCGCCCGCTGCCCGCAGCGGACTGGCCAATGGGCTGGTCGTGCTGTCCTATGCCCTGCGCGACCAGGGCCAACTCGCTCGGGCCGAGTCGAACATCCGCGAAGCGATCGCTATCGATATTGCCCGTTTGCCAGCCAACCATCCGCTGACCCTGATCGCACGCAGCGAGCTGGCCAATGTACTGACGATGCAAGCACGATTCGGCCTGGCGCGGGACGAGTACCTGAGCTTGCTCGATGCGCAGCGGTCGCGGCAGGGCTCGACCGATGCCATGTCGATCGCGGCCAACCTGAACAATCTTGGTGCACTGGAACGGGATCAGCAAAACTATGTCGAAGCTGCAGCGAGATTTCGACAAGCGATCGAGCTCTACGTTGAAATGGTCGGTAGTGCGCACCCCTACGTGGCGATGGCCAGTGCGAGCCTGGCCCGCGTGCTGATCCGGCAGGGCGACTTCGACGAGGCAGCGGGTCTGATCAAGGCAGCGCTGGCCAATTATCGTGCCGCTGACATGTTGGCAAGTCCGGTAGCCGGCGTCGCCATGCTGGGCCAGGCCGAACTACAACTAGCACGTCGACAAGCCGATGCCGCGCGCGACTGGGCGCAACAGACCCTGGATCTCTGGTTGCCGGCATTTGGCGCGGATGATTGGCGGGTGGGTCGCGCCGAGTTGGTACTTGCACAAGCGCTGATCGACTTGGGTCAGTCCGAGGCGGCAATGCGCCACCTGCGTGGCGCCGTGCACGCGCTGGAAACGCAAGCGTTCGATCGTGAGGGCTGTACCGCGCAGGCGCGTCTTTTGCTCAGCAAGCTTGAGGGCGAAACGGCGAATGACACGTCGGCGAGCCAATCTGTCAGACACCCAGCACAATGATTTTCACGTTGATCCGTCGTGCCGGGCGCTGAAGGATCCGACAGGTCGCGTAGCGGATGAAACTCGATGGCCCGCTTTTCCGCTCCTTTGCGTTTGTGCTGGATGCAACTGGTTCTTTTGCCCATCCACGCAAATGACGAGGTCCGACATGAAGAGTATTGCGAAAACGAAATCGACATTTATCCATGGCGCAATCGTCTGCGCGTCACTGGCGTTTTTCGGTCTATCTGGTGCGAATGCCCAGCAGCCGGACTCCGCGACATCACCTGCCGCCACGACAGTGTGCACGCCGGTCAACGCGGGCGTGTTCGATACGCGCATCCATGTCCGCTGCAGTACGGCGGTGTCAGGAATAATCTATTTTGCTGCGCCGACGTCGAACAACAACCGCGCCGCACGCCTGCTCGCCATCCTGACCACAGCCGTCGCCTCTTCGCACAATCTGGTCATTTACTACGATCCGGCGGATACCAGCGGTACCTCGATTGGCTGTAATGCATCCGATTGCCGGTTGATCCAGTCGGTCGAGCTTCTCTAGTCGACAGGCGTCGCTTGCCCCGATTTGATCGCGACGCCTTCGAGACATTGGTCGCTGCCGTGACCGTTCGAATTTATGACAGGCCAGACTTGCACCTTGCGAGTCTGTTCAAGGCATCCGAGGTGAACACGATGAAGATCGCTCTGGCGGGATTGATATTGATTGCCGCACTTGCTGCATCCCCTGCACAGGCCGGCCTGTACTGGAACGCCGGGGTGCGCACCACACCGGTATCCGTGTGTTTTGTCGGCGATGCGCTCAGTGCACGCCCGGATCGCGTTCTCCAGATCCTCGACTATATGCACGACTTCGAACTTGCCGCAAACGTCCGCTTCACCTACCTCGGAACCTGTCCCGCGTCGGTACCTCTGCCGAATGGCAACGACTTTTTTTCCGGCGATATCCGCATGGTGATCCCCGCCATCAACGTCAGTGGCACGGGCATGGTGCCGGGCAATGGTTGTCCGATGTTTGGTGGAGCAGGAGGCTACAACGGCGGCAACAATGGCTGGGGCAGCTGGTCGAACGCTCCGGACGATCTCGGCGTGAATCGTGCCTGCCTGTACAACCTCAAGCTTGGCGACGACCCGTGGAACGCGACGCCTTACCGCAACCATACCCTGCATGAGGTTGGCCACGCGCTCGGCCTCTATCACGAGCACCGGCGTGCCGATGCAACTTGCTACGGTGCCGAGCCACGCAACATTTCCAACGGTTACCTGACCGGCTATGACATCAATTCGGTGATGGGCTACTACTATCCCGGCTGTGGTGCGCTCGGCAATTACGCCTACACCGGTCTGTCCAGCCGGGACAAGCTGTCGATCCGCATTCTCTATCCGGAGAACGGGCGGCCGGCGCAGATTGTCGGCAGGACCACGATACAGGCCGGTCGGTCGGTCAGCCTGATGTTCGGCTGGAGGGCGGAAGGTGCCTACATGCCGTTCGTTGCCAACAGTGTGACCTGGCGAATCAATGGGTCGGTATCCTCGACGGCGGTCGATTTCGCCCATGCGTTCCCTGTCGCCGGTGACTACACGGTCAGTCTCAGCGTGGTCGACTTTCTCGGCCGCACGCACAATGGCAGCACGATCGTGCATGTGCTGGCTCCGACGGAATTCGAAGGCCTGATTGCATCAATCACGGCGATCAACAGGACGCTCCTGCTCGGAACGGAGTTTTCGATCTTCTATGACGGTTTCGGCAAAAACGGCGAATAGGCGCAGCGCCGACCTGGCTGGCGGAAAGTTGAAAGTCGCGAAGCGGCGCGGGAATCGGATCGGCCAGAACCAGTATCGAGCTGGCCAGCAGGATCAGCGTTGCCTTGAAAGCCGGAAGCTGACGCGCAGTGTCGGCAGCGAATCAGTCTGGCCCGTTGCGCGCTCCATGATCAGCAGTGGTAGATCCTCAACTGCCAGACACACGTGGCTCTTGATTGGTTTCAAGCACTTCGGAATCGATCGATCGAGCGGCGACCGACCGATCCCGCGAGGGTGTGGCGGTGTCCGGACTACTTCTTCAGTGCCCAGGCCGAGCACCAGCCCTTCGGTGCAACCGAGAAGCCGGGGAAGATCGTGCAGCCATTGGTGGCGGCGACATGAAACTGGCAGTTGTCGCAGAAGCGGTCCGGCTTGTGCGTGGACTGGTCCGACTTCGTTGCATCTTCGATGTAGTGCAGTGCCTTGGCTTGCGCATTGGTGACCGGCAACGGTGGCAGGGCGGCGATCGCATGTTTCGGCATCAGTGCAATTAGCGGCAGTGTGACCGCGGCGGCGGCGCTGCGAAGCAGGAAGCGACGGCGGGCTGTATCGGTAGCTTTCATGGTGATCTCCCGGTGGGCTGGCATGTCGAAATTCGTTGTTCGTTCGCTGCGAAGCTTTCGCCAAGGCACTACGGACAAGGGCCACATGCGTTGCAAAAGCTGCCAGGAATGAGATCCATGGCCGTTCATTGCGCGATGTCCTTTGGCCGCTGCGCTGAAGCTTGAAAATCTCGCAGGGTTCGAGACTTCACATTACGGCATCCGTGCAACGGGTCATCTTGATTCCGGTCAAGACGATGGCGTATTTCCGTTGCCGGGCTCACGCTCAGGCTTGCTCGCCGCCGGATTGAACGCATCCGAATAGCAGGCGTCGATGCCGAGGCCGTGGGAGAGGAAATCGGGTACCGCCGCTTCAACCATCTTCACCGATCCGCACACATAGGCCTCGTATCCGCTCAGGTCGGCGTGATCCTCAAGCATCGCCGTGTGCACGAGCCCGGTACGGCCATCCCAAACCTCGGCAGCCGCGGGATCGGAGAGCACCGGCACGATACGGAAATTGGAATGCTCGCGGGCCCAGGTTTCGGCCAGTTCGAGCATGTACAAGTCAGCGACGTCGCTGACCCCCCAATAGAGTTCCATCGGCCGCTGCACGCCACGATGGAAGGCATCCTCGACAATGCTCTTGATCGGCGCGAAGCCGGTCGCACCGGCAACCATCAGCATCGGCCGGGTTCCGGCGCGCAATGTGAATTGGCCAAGCGGCCCCTCGAAATCGAGCGTATCGCCGACCTTCATCTGTTCGAACACGTGAGTGGTGAAGCGGCCGCCCGGGATCAGCCGCACATGCAGCTCGATCAGGGCGTTGTCGTGCGGTGGGTTGGCGAATGAAAAGGCGCGGCGCTCGCCGTTGTCGAGCAGGATATTGATGTATTGCCCGGCAACGAAATCGATACGCTGACTGCCCGGCAGCGAGACGTACACGCGCATCACGGTGTCGCTGAGGCGCTCCATCTGCTCGACCCGGCTCTGGTAGTGCTTGATTCCCGAAGGAATGCCCGAGCGCAGGTTGTCGACCGGCACTTCGAATTCAAGATCTTCCAGTGGTACCGCGCAACACATCAGGGCCTTGCCCTCGGCACGCATTTGCTCGGTCAGCGTGTTCGGCTGGTACGGGCCGTGATCAAACCGGCCGTTGAGGATTGTGCAGATACACACGCCGCAGCCCCCGTTTCGGCATTCATAAGGTAGCGTGAGGCCGGCGCGCAGACCGGCTTCGAGCAGGGTTTCACCATCCCGCGCACTGACATGCTCCGGGCCCGGATGGACGGCCATCTGATAAATGCTCTGCGCGCCTGCCGCGCGCTTTCGGCGGCGCAACCAGGGCATCAGCACAAGCACGGCGGTGCCGATTACGACCAGCGCCCAGACCGCACCGAGCGACCAGTGATTGATCAGCGGGTAGACCGGTAGAAAGAACCAATCCAGGTTGACCGAGACGACTTCGTTGGCGAGGTCGGCCGCACCACCCTGGCTATGCACGGGAACCAGCAGCGACATCACCAGCAAGGTAACCAGCAGGCCGATCGTGATCGGCCGCGGTGGCTGGGTGCTGGCTTTGGGCACGCGCTGGATATGCACCCACATCATCAGCAAACACAGCAGCGGCACGCCGATATGGATGAAGGCGAGCAGCGAGAACAGCCGATCGTTGACGCTGGACGGATCCATGAAATTGCGAATCAGGGTGCCGCCGAATCCGGGCAGCCAGTCCAGCCACTCGAAACTGGTGACGACGACGAACTGGGCAAGCTTGTCCCACGGCAACATGTAGCCATTGATGCCGGAGATATAGACCAGCCAGATCAGGGCAACGCCGGTCAGCCATGAAAATGTGCGAAACCCATGCATGCGATCGAAGGCGAAGTGACGCAGCATGTGCAGCAGCATGATCAGGACCAGGGCATCGGATGCATAGCGGTGCGCGCTGCGCAGGATGCCGCCGAAATACCATTGGTCATGGGTCAGCGCCTGCACCGAGCCATAGGCGCCGACGACGCTGGTATCGAAGATCGCGTACAGATACAGGCCGCTGCCAGCGACGATCCAGAACAGGAAAAAGGCGATCGAGCCAAGATGGTAGAACGGATTCAGGCGATCGCCAAAGGCCCGGTTGAACAAGGCCTCGACGAGCATGAATGCGCGCTGCAGTCCGTTCTGCAAATGTCCAATCATGACGGGCTCCTCGCCGAATCATCTGTGTGTGGGCTACCGCGCAATGATTTCCAGACCACGATCACGAACATCAATCCGCCAATGATGGCGATCAGTCCGCCAAGCCCCATCAAGCCCATGCCGGCAATTTCGGCCCTGCTGTGCAGGACTTGTTCGACGCCTGCCACCTTGCGCTGCACGCCATAGCCACCCGACCAGACCAGGCCGATGATGTGCATCAACTGGCCGCTGCCGTAGAGGATCGGTTGCCAGCGCGCCAGGCGTCCCTGCGGCGTCTGATAGCCGAGCTTCGGCAGCAGCAGATAGACCAGCCCCATCAGGGCCAGAGTCACGCCGACGATGCAGCCGTGATAGTGCGCCGGGATCTTCACGTTGCTGCCGCTGATGAACACGCCGATCACGCCACCGGCGGCGAACAGGATCATCGACGCGACCAGGGCGGAACGCAGCGCATCATGTCCGGGCTGTCTTGATCGCGTCGAGCGCAGCAAACCGACGACGACAGCCAGCCCGATCGGCACGATCGAAACACCGCCGCCCAGGCGCATGGCCCAGGTATGCAGGTCGCGGTGTTCGACACTGGCGACGTCATGCGCGAGGTAGGCGTAAGGCGCCACGAAAACACTGGCCAGCGCGAGCACTAGCAGGAGCAGGGCAATGCGCGGGCTCAACGGCAGGCGCGCGCCAACCGTGCTGGCCAGCCACAGCCAGGCGACCAGCATGAGCAGGGTCCAGGTGAACTGCAGGGCATGGCCGCCACCCCAGAAAGCAATCTCATAAAAAGCCTTGCCTTCGAGATTGGCCGGAGTCAGCGCCAGCGACGCGGCGAATGCGATCAGCGCCACCGCCGTCGAGACGACGCTGGCATTCAAGCCGAATCGGAGTACGCCGCTGCCATCGAATTCAAGGCCGAGCGCGGGTGCGGCGATCAAGCTGCGAATCACCAGCAGGGCGGCGCCGACGCCAAGGATGCCGAGGCCGGCCAGGAACACACCGCCATCGAGAACCGGAATGTAGTTGGCCATGATCGGTTCGCCGCCATCGATGAACGGGGCAAGGCCGATGAGCAAGGTGCCGGCATAGGCGAGCGCAAGCGCCAGCCAGGCCAGCGGCACGGCCCGAGGTCGGCTGCTCAGGCTCCACAACATGCCGGACAGGGCCAGAAACCAGACCAGGACTGACAGATCGACGTGGACGACAAGGGCGACGCGAAAGAAGTCGGCAACCGGCAAGATCGCGTTCACGCCGGGCGTTCGAGATGCGACCAGCAGGATGGAATAGAAGCCGGAAACAATCAGCGCGAGCAAGCCCAGCCAGAGCCAGCCGCGCACGAGGGCGCGATCGGATTGTCTGACCAGTGACAGCGTAAACGCCGACTCCGACGAGGCATTGACGCGGGCATCGAAGTCCGCCGACGTTGCTGTGGTTTCGATACTCATCGCAGTGTGATCCGGCGCTCGGCACCGTTGAAGTCGACGACCAGGATTTCGGCAGGTGCAAGATCGACATCCTCGCTGCGCGTGTAATCGAAGCCTTCGCTGCGCGCATCGTCTTTCATGCGGATCTCGATGTGATGTTTGCCCGCAGGCACTTCGAGTCGACGATAGATGACCGCGGCACCGTCGCCGGACAATCCTGATGGCGTGGCGATCTGCCGGTGGACGAGTTCGCCATCGACATCGACTTCGACGATCAGCGGCGAACGCTCACGCGGGCAATTCTTCGGCGCGCGCATGGTCGGCGGCAACTTGGCCAGTTCGGCAGGGCTCACTTCAACGCAATCACCGAGCAACCGGCTTTGATGACTGATGCTGATCTTGATCAGGGCAAGGTCCGGAGCGAGGTTCTGGTATGCCGGCCAGCGTGAAAAGATCACGATGACCAGCGCCAGCGCTGCATACAGAACACCTTGTCCAATCCAGACGCCAATCTTGTTCATGGGCTATTCCCTGGAAGCAACGCAGATCCGGTGGCGCGATCGTGATTGCCTGAAAACATGACCAGCAACTCTCTGCTGCCAGCATTGTGAAAGCGATTTCCAGCACGCGGAAGGAACCCGTCGAGAGGGCGATCAAATCGATCCCGGATGCGACGATTGGCGGGCGTCTTCATGCGCGTCGCAAACGCTTTTTGGCTCGATGTTCCCGCCACTCCCTGAGCGCCAGCCAGATCATCAGAACGATGAAGGTCGTGCCGCCGGCAATTTCGATGTAGAGGGAATAGTCGACCCGATACTCGCCGGTTTCCGGATCGTAGACCGAGCACAGGATGCGCACCTTGGTCAGCATGTCGGCCAGCGACGTGCGGTGACTGACCAGCGCGCCGCCGAGCAAACGCTTCAGCGGTTCGCCAAGCGATTCGGGTCCGAAGGCATCGCCGAATACCTGCTGCACGATGCGACCAGAGGCGTCGATTACGCTGACCTGCAGGGTGTGGTCGTAGCCGATTGGCGTGGCCATGAAGCTGAAACCAAAGCTGCGTGAAATGGCCGCGACATCGGCCTTGGCCGGACTCAGAAAAACCCAGTTGGCATCCTTGATCGACTGCCTGGCGGCAAACTCGCGCAGCGCCATCGGCGAGTCGGTCGGCTGGTCAAAACCGATGCTGACCACGTTGAACTGGTCGTCACCGAAGCGGCCACGCATGGCGTTGACGGCCTTGCGCAGGGCTCGCGAACTGTTCGGGCAGATCCGGTAGCAACCGGTGTAGATAAAGTTGACCAGCAAGGGTTTGCCGCGGAATTTCGACAGCGCAACCGGTTCGCCGTTCTGGTCACGCATCGTGTAGTCGCCGGGCTGCTGGCCGATCACGGCCAGGCTGTCACGCAAGGCGGCTTCCTGATCGAGGCCGCGAAGCTTGAGCGCTGGCCGCGTGTCGACGACGACTGGAGCGACGCGGTTGCTGTTGTCCGCCACCGGCGCTGGTGGCTGCGCCCACACGATGCCGCTGCCAAGCGCAAAAAGGACGATAGCGAGGAGGGTCGACAGATTGAATCGGTTTGCAGACATGACCACTATCGAAGCATGGCGTCCACGCAGGCAGCCACGAGCACGGCATTGAGCTGAACCAGCGAGGCGAGAAAGCTTGCGATGGCCGTCTTGCGCGTCTGTACCTGGGCCAGCTGCCAGGATTTGTAGACAAACCAGCCTCCGCCAAGCAGCGCGCCGATCAGATAGACCGGGCCGGCACCAAACCAGAACGGAGCCAGCGAGGCCAGCGCCAGGGCGAGGGTGCTGACGAAGACAAGCTTCGCCGCGCGTCGTGATCCGACGACCACCGGCAGCATAGGAATGCCAGCAGCGGCATAGTCTTCGCGACCGGCGATGGCTAGGCTCCAGAAATGCGGTGGCGTCCACAGGAACAGAATGAAGGCGAACAACCACGGTAGCGGTCCGAACTGCGGGTCTGCCGCTGCGGCACCGGCAAGCACGGCGAAGCTGCCGGACAGTCCGCCGATGACGATGTTCATCCAGCTGCGCCGCTTCAGCCACACCGTGTAGACAATGGCGTAGAAGAATGCGCCGAGGAAAACAAAGATCGCAGCCTGGGCATTGACGACCTGCCAGGCAAGGCCGACCGCGCCGAGCAGCATGGTGGAAAACAACAATAGCCAGGCCGGGTGATGCGGCAGTGCACCGGTCACGAACGGACGCTTGCGGGTGCGCGCCATGAACTGGTCGCTGCGATGCTCGTGGTAGTGGTTGAAAGCGCCGGCCGCGGCCGCGGAGACGAGCGTGGCCAGGGCCAGTACGATGACTTGAAAGGCGCTGGCATGTCCGGGGGTGACCACATAGCCGACCACGGCGGTGACCATGATCAGAAAGCCGATACGCAGCTTGAACAAACTCAGCACATCGCGCGCGATTCGTGCAGTGGAACGATCGGTATTGACTACGACGGTGTTCATGACAGGCAACCTCGCTGATATCGGTCAATGGCTGGGACCGCCAGCCCGGATCAGCTGATCCGGGCTGGCAGCAAGGCGGGATCGACTCAACTGAGTCCCCACAAGGTCGACAGATACTTCCAGTTGATGAAGTAGTAGAGGACGAACGAAGCGAGGAAGATCATGGCCAGCACGAAGGTGCCCGGCGCGGCGAAGCCGAGAGAGCCATAAGTCTGTGCCGCAGCCGAGGGTGCGCCGACTGGAATCGGTGTCGGCTCCGAGCTGATCCTGGTCTGCACGACGCGCTTGCCCCAGAGCAGCGAGCCGACCGTCAGGTAGATGAAGATCGCGCCACCGACGATGGCGGCGATGCCGGCGATGCCGACCAGGCCCATCATCAGATAGGCGGCACCGGGCCACTCATAGGCCAGTGCCGCGCCACTGAAGGCCATGTCCCAATGCCGTCGTGATACGCCGAGCGTACCGGCGCCCATCATGACCAGACAGAAGAAATACATCGAGAAGCCGAACAGGTAAGGCTGCCATTTGGCCAGCACCGGATTGATGATCTCGCGCTTGAACAGCGTCGGGATCAGAAAGTAGGTCAGGGCCATGAACGACAGCGTCGTGCCGACCACGACGGTGGCATGGAAATGCCCGGGCACATAGATCGTGTTGTGGATGATCATGTTGAGTTGCTCGGTGCCCATCATCACGCCCGAAATGCCGCCGAGGAAGCCGAAGCCGATGATCGAGATGAATACACCGGAGAACGACGGATTGCTCCACGGCGCCTTGCGCAACCACTCGAACAGCCCCTTGTTGTAGCCCTTGGCACGCTGCGCCACTTCCATTGCGCCGGGAATGGTCAGGCCATGGATCATCGAGGCGAGCACGGCGAAGTACATGAAATAGCTGGTGTTGAGCACCTTCCACTCCGTGCTCATGCCGGGATCGGACAGGATGTGATGCGCGCTGGCCAGTTGCAGAAACACGATGTAGAGCAGGAAGGCGCCACGACTGACCCGCTCGGACATCGGCTTGGCACCAAACACGACCGCCGCGACGAAATACCAGATCGAGATATGCGCGGCGACGTTGATCTGCTGTGAGGAATGGCCGAATGCCCACCAGATCACGCGATAGATCAACGGATCGACATGCTCGATCCAGCCCATCGACAGCATCCAGGTCGGAATCAGGATGATCGCGCCCGATGCAATCGTGAACACGGCGATGATTGCCGCGGTGATCGCACCGAAGGTGACCAGCGGAACCGAGCCATGGTAGGTCTTGTCACGCTTGGCCACGACCAGGGTGCCGAAAAACACGAAGCATCCCAAAAGGGCGCCGACCGCGAACAGGATCAAGCCCAGATAGAACGACGGCGCCGCCATCATCGGTACATATGAGGTCATCATCACGCTGGAGCCGCCCTGGTAGACGGCGACGTTGTTCATGACCGAACCGACGATCATCAAGGCGAACGCCAGCCATGCCACTTTTGGCGCGGCGATGCGACAGCGCAACAAGGTCGATGCACAGAAATACAGCAGGGCGATCTCGAAGAAAATCATCCAGAAGACCAGCATGTCGAGACCGTGCGCGGTCAATACCTGATAGAACGTGGCTGCTTCGAGCCAGTGAATGGTCGGCCATCTTGTCAGCACGACGCCGATCGCGAGGATGCCGCCGATCAGCAGAAAGACAACGCCCGCAACGGCGTTTGCAATGACCAGCTTTTCCGCCTGGGACTCGAATTGCAGTCCGGAGCGCGGGCAGGTCCGGTAGGTCGTGTTATGGGACATTGCCGGTCTCCCCCTTGATGTAGATGCGTCCGACCATGCTGTGATGGCCGATGCCGCAGAATTCGTTGCACACCACCGAGTAGGTTCCACTCTGATTTGGCGTGACCGTCACCACATGCTCGTAACCTGGTACGACCTGGATGTTGATGTTGGCCGGTTGCAGGGAAAAGCCGTGGTTGTAGTCCATCGAGCTCAGATGCAGACGGTAGGTCTGGCCTTCCTGCAGTTCGAGGATCGGCCAGAAATTCCACAGGCGCGCGAGCATGAACACATCGCTGCCTGGCGGCGGTGCCACGACCGGAGTTTCAAACTCGGTTTCAGTACGGATTGTGTATTTGTCGACCATGGCCTGGGTCTTGGTCGCAAACAGTTCCGATGTGGTCTTGTAAGTTTCGGTGGAGAGGTTTTGCTTACCGTAGATGTGCCAGTAGATCATCATGAAAAACATGATCATGCACCAGACAAAGGCAATGGCGATCCAGGTACCTTCGACACGATCCAGTGGATGTTTCCACCAGAGTCGCTCGGTAGGAGGTAAAATTGCACTCATGATTTTTCCCCGGGTTGATGCAACGTTCGCGCCTACTTGGCGATCGGAATGGTCAGGATGTCGATGACGCCCCAGAGGATGTAGACCACCATCGGAACCATCACCCCGATGAACAGGAGCAGGAACGGGTTATCGAGCAATTTCTGCATCATCGGAATCTTTTCGTCTTGTGACTCTGTGTTTTCCATCGACTTCACCGTCTCGTTGTCTGGCCAATTGCGGAACTGGCCGGCCAGCCATAGTTGCGACCGTTCACAATTCCTATCCATGACCTAGGTCAAGCCGACGACGAAAAGCGCATGTTCGGGGATGACAGGCGTGGCGCATTCAAGAATCGTGTTGCCGCAAGGTTCCTGCGCTGAAGTCCCGGTTTGATCACAATGACGGTCAGCGGATGGATGCGGTCGCGAACGTGGGGCGCAAACCGGGAGCGCCTGCCGATTCGCACACGTCATGCACACGCATTGATGGCGTTGATCCAGGTCACGCCCGGAATCTGCACCTTGCGGTGCGGTGGCTCAGCGCAGCGCTGACTGCCGATCCTGGGTGGAAGACAGGATCGAGCCGGCCGCAACCGGTGGTCAGTTGGCGAGAAATTTCCTCAGTGCGTTGAACTGACCCAGCATCACGCGTGGCTGATGTGCGCCGGTCAGGGCGGCCACGCCGCGGCCCTCTGGATCGACGACGATGACCGAAGTCGTGTGCTCCATGCTGCGCACACCATTCGGATCGATATGCTCGGCGTAAATGATGCCGAGCGAGTCGGCCAGACGCGCAAGCTGGTCTGGTTCACCGGTCAATCCGATCAGGTTCTTGTCGAAGAATGCCAGATAGCCGGTGATCCGCTCTGCCGTGTCGTTCTCTGGATCGACACTGACAAAGATCATTTGCGGGATATCGGCGGTTTGGCCGGCTTCGACCATCAGCTTGCGCATCCTGCTCAGTGATTGCAGGGTGGTCGGACAAATGTCAGGACATTGCAGGTAGCCGAAGTAGAGCAGGTTCCAGTGACCCTTCAATTCGCTTTTGCCGAACGCCTGGCCGTCCTGTTCGAGCAGCTTGAAATCGGCGACATCACGCGCACCGGGCCAGAGGATGGCCTGCACCTCAGGCGTTGCCGAAGCCCAGTCTGGCGCGGAGGAATGCCTCGCCACAAACAGGGTGGCAATGGCTGCAAGCAGCACCAGTGATACCAGCAGGATAATCCGTGAAGCAGTCAGTTTCATGATTCAACACGTCAAGTCAGCGCTGTGCCAGCAAGAGTTTTGCAATCCCGTCGAAATGCCGCCTGCGGATGCATGGATCACAAGACGGTCCGGATTCGCCAGCTGACAATCCGCATCGACTTCCTGCAGTTGCGAAAGTTCGGAACGCGAGCGCCAGCGAGATCCATGCTCTGCAGCGCAGATATTCGTGACCGACTCTATGCGACTCAGCCATCGAGGCACTTGATCTTGATCATGCCGGGTGAGGATTTGACGTCGATCAAGGCTGCCCGGTGCCGTCCATGCGACCGTAGCCCATCCTGAACCCGACTATCCCGCCGCGATGGATCTTCCGAACCTGCTGCCCCATGTCAATGCGACACTCAACGCCACGGCGATGGTCCTGCTGGTGTATGCGCGAATAATGATTGCGCAGAAGCGCATCGAGCGACACAAGCGCACGATGCTCGCCGCGCTCGCGGTATCGACCCTGTTTCTGATCACCTACATCATCTATCACCATGTCGCACCGATCTTCGTGTTTCGCGGCTATGGCTGGATTCGCCCGGTCTACTACTTCCTGCTGATCAGCCACGTCATCCTCGCCGCAGTGGCGATCCCGATGATCCTGGTCACGGCCTGGCTTGGGCTGCGGCGACGTGATTCCCGCCATCGCGCCATAGCGCGCTGGACCTGGCCGGTGTGGATGTACGTATCGGTATCCGGTGTCGTCGTCTACTTGCTGCTCTACCAGATCTATCGATAGAAGGCAGGAAGGCGTTCTGCACAGCAAACCGGTGGGTTCAGGTGACTTTTCAGACACGGACTCGTTTCCGCCCTGGCGATCCGAAATTCCTGCGTTGAACCGAGCGGAATCTGATAGCGTTCGACTCCAGAGCCGGGGGAGTGGCTCACAAAGCAACACTTTATATACAGTGCGCATATCCGGCTGTCATGTACTCTCGATCCCGGTAAGATCATCTCAACAACTCGCAGGGAGCCAGAATGAATCCCGGGACGCAAGCCGTCTTCTTCGAAGACGTCAGCATAGATGCAATGCGATCAGCAATCGATCAGCTGCGCAACACCGGTGCGCGCAGCCTGATGATCCTCGCCTGCGAGGATGACCGTTGGCCGGTAGAGAAGCTGGGGCGCTTGTTGCAGTCACTGGATGTCCCGGTTTTCGGGGGCATATTTCCGAGCATCATCCATCGTTCTCAACTGCATCGAAACGGTACGATCCTGGTTGGGTTTCCAGTGTCCCTGGAAGTCGCTGTGGTCTCCCGCCTGCGCGATCAGGCCGGCATTGACCCGCAGGTCCGGCGGCTCTCATCGACGCTTGCGGATTGCCGCTCCCTGTTCGCCTTCGTTGATGGCTTGTCGGTCAATCTGGAAACCTTTGTCGAGTCCCTGTTCGGCGTCGTCGGTGTGCGTGCGTCGGTGATCGGCGGGGGTGCCGGTCATCTCGACCTGATCCAGCGCCCCTGCCTGCTTGGCAATCAGGGCGTACTCGTTGACAGTGCGTTGCTGGTTGCCTTGCCGATGTGTGTCGATCGAGGAATTGCCCACGGTTGGGAGTTGTTGTCCGGCCCGTTCCTGGTGACCCGGTCACACGGCAATGTGCTGGAGGAGCTCAACTACCGTCCGGCATTCGAGGTCTACCGCAGCGAAGTCGAAGCGGATTCTTCGATGCGATTTGCGGAAACGGATTTCTTCTCGATCTCGAAAACCTATCCACTCGGCATCGGCAGTGTTGATGGCGAGTTCCTCGTTCGCGATCCGATCAAGCAATCGGAAGCCGCGCTGATCTGTGTTGGCGATGTGCCGGAGAACGCAACGATCCATCTGCTCAAGGGTGATGCATCAGCACTCATTGCTGCTGCCGGCGGCGCCGCGGAAGCTGCGCTGGCAATGCGTCGATCCAGGCTCAAGGAAGATCATCTCACGCCGCGGATGGCGATGATTTTCGATTGCATCAGTCGCCGGCTATTTCTCGATGACAGATTCGCTGAAGAGCTCGGCGCGATCGACGCGGCTCTGCCAGACCTGGATTGTGTTGTCGGTGTTCTCAGCATCGGAGAAATCGCCAGTTCACGTCGGGGCATGATCGAGTTGATGAACAAGTCGATCCTGATCGGCTTGAACTGAGTCCCTGTGCCCGCCATGAAACATGCTCTCACCTACGTCTCGATCCAGCACGAACTTGGCATGGCCATTGGTGTGACCCTGCGGCTGCAGCCGATGTTGAATGCATTCGCGCAAGTGTGCCTGCGCCGACTGGGCATTTCGGCGGTCAATTTCCACTTTCTGAAAAGCGCTGAAGGTGAGCTTGTCCTGAGTGCGCAGCCCGGAGCCGCGTTCGAACACTTTCTCAGTATTCCGCACAACTCTTCTGCGCCTGAAGCGCCTGAATTTTCCTCGCCAGAGGCAGGTGTGGGCTCGTGTATTCGTCGGCAAGTGACGGATGAGTTCGGCTTGCGGCATCTTTATTCATTCGACCTCGGTGGTTTCGGCGTTCTCACCTTTCAGCGCATTGAAAATGAATTCAATTCATCCATTGTTGAATTGCTCAAGCCGTTGATAAGCCGTCTGGCCCTGAGTTGTCAGGCATCGATCGAGCATGAAAACCTGCTCCAGGCTGTCGCTGCGCGCGACGAAGCCGAAAAAACAATCGTCTTCCAGTTGCTGCACGATGATCTGACTCGACTGCCAAACCGTCGCAGTCTGTTGCGTGAGCTGGATTCGAAGCTGCAATTCGCCGAACGTGAAGCGAGCTTTGGTGCCGTGCTGTTTCTCGATCTGGATCGCTTCAAGCTTGTCAACGACACACTCGGTCACGCCGTAGGGGACCTGTTGCTGATAGCCGTAGCCGCCCAGTTGCTTGAACTGGTGGGTGCCAATGGCTTTGTCAGTCGGCTCAGCGGCGATGAGTTCATTATCCTGCTTGGAGATCTCGGTTCCGAGCTCGATCAGGTCAAGCGACGCCTGGACAGTTTGCTCGACAGGATTCGCGGTGCATTTTCCGAACCCATGGCCGCCGGTGAGCATTTGCTGCATGTCACCCCGTCGATTGGAATCGAAATCTTTCCCGATGGCGAATGCACGGCCGATCAGGTTCTTCGGCGTGCGGATTCGGCGATGTACCAGGCCAAGGCGCAAGGACTCAACAGTGCGGTCTACTACGACAGGCACCTCTCCTTCGAGCTTGATCGTCGACGCGATATCGAGAAGGAGCTGCAGCTTGCGCTGAAGGTCGGCGACCAGTTTGAGCTGCACTATCAATCCCAGCATGGATCGGCCGGTGAGTGCATCGGTGCCGAAGCCTTGCTGCGTTGGCGCAACCCGTTCCGCGATGACATCGGCCCGGCCCAGTTCGTGTCGATTGCCGAGGAATCCGGACTGATGCTGGATCTCGGCGCCTGGGTATTGCGCCGCGCCTGCCTCGATTTGCGCGAAATGACCCGAAGCGCGCTGCCATCCAGTTTTCGCCGCCTCTCGGTGAACGTCAGCGCCGTGCAATTCAATCATCGTCAGTTTGTCGAGATGCTTGTCGCAATCATTGCTGAAACCGGTGTCGATGCATCGTTGCTGATGCTCGAACTTACGGAAAGTACGCTGATCGGCAACAGCGACACGGCCATCGAGAAGATGGCTGCCCTGCGCGCGCTCGGTATCAAGGTCGCCATTGACGATTTCGGCACCGGATTTTCATCACTTTCCTATCTGAGTCGATTGCCGGTGCAGTCGATCAAGATCGACCAGACCTTTGTCCGCAATATCGACAGTGATTCAGGCAACCGTGCGATCGTCGAAACCATCGTTGCCCTGGCCCGCACTCTGGAGATCGATCTGATCGCCGAAGGGGTCGAAACCCAAGCCGAACGCGCCGTCCTTGAAAATCTCGGTTGCCCGAATTTCCAGGGATTCCTGTTCGGTCGGCCGGTACCGCTGCGTGAGTTGATTGCCGGCTATCGCTGAGCGGCTAGCAGTTAGCGGTAAGAGCAGTTCAGGGAGCTTGTGCAATATCGGAAAAGCGTGGACATCCGTGTTGGCAGACAACTGGCGGCCGCAATGCTTTTCCCGCTCACCGCTCACCGCTCACCGCTCACCGCTCACCGCTCACCGCTCATCACTGCTTGAAGAAATCGCGGATCTTTTGATCAGGCCAGCGCGATGGCTGGCGCGACTGGACTTCCGGGGTCAGGGTGGTCGCACGCGGGCTTGATGGATCGTCGCGCAGTCCGTTCCAGGTTCGAATGTCGTAGCGGGCATCTTTCCGGTTCAGGCGTTCCACGCTGGTTTGGAGTTCGAGATCCATGGCTACATCAAGACTGATGCAACTGCGTTTCGATCCAAGGGCGAGCAGATTTCTGCGCAAGCGCTGCGCTTCGGCAATGGCATGCTTTCGGTGCCCGGCTTCGTGGCGCTTGAGAACGCCCGTCGCGTGCCGCCATTGTTCGAGAACTGCTGCCGAAACCGTCGATTCGGATTGCAATTGCGGGAGGATCGTGAGGATCGTGACTTGCACCTGCAATGAACTCAGTTCGCAACGGGCGGCCAGGCGATGCTCGCTACGGTCGATCTCGAAGAGGCTGCGGGTAAAACCGTTTCCAGCGAGTTCGAGCTCGCTGGCCTGCTTGACCAGGGCAGCGTTGATTGCGCGGATGCTGGTTCCGACGACAGCATAGTGCTCGACCTTATCGACGATACGCTCGGGTGGAAACGCGTCGGAAGGTTTGCCACGGGCGGCCAGGCCAGTCGCTGGCATCATCAACAGGGCGGCGAAAATGACGATTGATAGCATGTTCAATGCAGTAGGAATTCGAGGCGATAAACTGTCGGTCTTCAGACAGACACAATGGGCTACGATGAATCGTATCATCGCGTTTGCGGAGGTCGCGCGGCTCTCCGATGTACCTGCACTGCATGCATCAGCCGGTGAAACGACCAAGGCCACGCCCGCAAGGAGATTGCGTGGGCTCAGGTAAACAAACGATGGCAGCAGCAGCAGTGGTGGCGTTCCGCTGCGTGGTCTTCTGGTTGTTTTTGCCATTCGTAGCAATCCAGGCGTTTCGCCTGCGCCGCGATGCGCCTCGGCTGCAACCGGCGGCTGGCGAATCAGCGGGTCGTATCGGATCCGGCGAGACGCTGCGTCTGCTCGCGATCGGCGATTCGATCATTGCCGGCGTCGGTGCTTCGACGCTGGGTCGCGCCCTGGTTGGCTGCACAGCGAGGGCGCTGATCGCACGCCGCGGCGGAGCGGTGGAATGGCAGGCGTACGGGACGAGCGGAGCTTCTTCGAAACGCATCATTGCCGATCTGTTGCCAAACATCAGTTCGATGCCGGCCGATGCAATTGTCGTCTCGGTCGGTGTCAATGATGTCACTGCATTGACCACGATCCGG
>NZ_DASSYD010000177.1:0-8047 GCF_035703485.1 Dokdonella sp.
GCTGTACACGCCGCTCAGTCCGGCCATGCCATGGCAACTCTCGGCAATGATCAGGCGCAGCGATGCGCAAATCCTGCACCTGCATTTGCCCAACCCTTCGTGTTTCTGGGCACTGCTCAGCTCGCGTGCCCGCGCCCTGCCCTGGGTGGTTCATTGGCATGCGGATGTTTCGGCGGACATGCCGGATTGGCGGGTGCGTGCCGCCTACCGGTTGTATCGGCCATTCGAGCGGGCGCTGCTGGCCAGAGCTTCGGCGATCATTGCCACCTCTCGCGCCTATTTCGAGGTCAGCGCGGCCTTGTCCGAGTGGAAGGACAAGGTGATGACCATTCCGCTGGGCATTGCCGAGGTGAAGGGAGATAGCGGCAAAGCGCCCGCGTGGCCTCGCGCGCAGCGCTTGCGCGTGCTTGGCGTCGGTCGGCTGAGTCACTACAAGGGTTTTGCCGTGCTGCTCGATGCCCTGGCACAGACCACCGATGCAAGCCTGGTGCTGGTTGGCGAGGGCGAGGAATCTTCGCGCCTTCGTGCGCAGGCGGATCGTCTCGGCATGACAGATCGGGTTTCGTTTCTCGGCGCGTTGGACGATGCGGAGCTGCTTGCGGCCTATGCCGCAGCGGATGTGCTGGTGCTGCCTTCGCTGGACCGCAGTGAGGCCTTCGGTCTCGTCCTGCTGGAGGCGATGCGCGCCGGATTGGCCGTGATTGCCAGCGATATTCCGGGGTCGGGCGTGGGTCAGGTTATCCAGCACGAAAAGAGTGGCTTGCTGGTTGAGCCCGGCAACGCGCAGGATCTCGCCGATGCGCTTGCTCGCATGAGCGAACCGGGTTTGCGCGCCCGGATCGCCGATGCCGGACATCAACGATGGCGAGAGAAATTCACGCTGGCACAGTCGGCGCACGCGGTACTTGGCGTTTATCAGCGGACACAACGTTAGTATCTGCAAGCAGCAACGCCATCAAGGTGAACACCGCCGGCACCACATGCAGCACCAGGCGGTTCGCGCTGGTGTAATTTTCAGCCCAGGCTGATGCGTCGGTAAAGAAGAACAGAACGAAGAGGAAGGCCACACACGCCGCCACCAGTGTACTGAGCGAGCGCGCCGAGCGATCGGCCACGAACACCCGCCAGCGCAACAAGACCACCAGCGGCACGAGATACCAGAGCAAATGCCAGTTCGGCAGCGTCAGCAGGCCCGAAAGCATCTCGCTTCCGACAGGGCGCCAGTAGAGATCCAGCTCTCCGAGTGCCGGAATCGTCACCTGGCCCCAGGAAACATGAACCCAGCCGAGTCCAAAGATCGGCACATGGAATCCGCCCAGAGCTATGCCGACACCAATACAGACGACAAGCGCCGCCAGCACGATCCAGCGCAGGCGTCGGGAAAGCAGGCCAAGCAACGCGACTGCAGCAAACAGCATCAGCCAGACTGCGCCCTCCAGTTTGATCAAGGGCAGGCAAACGGCAAACAACAAGGCCAGTACCAATTGTCCGGGATTCCTCTGACGAACCCAGCGCAACCAGCACAGCACGGCCATGCCAAACGCTGCAGCCAGCCAGAGATCGGCGTATCCGGCCAGCGCTGCGTGGGCATCCAGCAATGGCAGTGACAACAATCCATAGACCAGCAACATCGACAGCCCCGGACGAATGCCCAGCGCTCGCCAATGTCCGTAGCTGGCCAATCCGATTGCGCCAAGCACCCCCGTCCACACCGCATTGATCAGCGGCTCGTTCCAGCCTCCGGCGGCGCTGGCGAACCAGATCTGAATCCAGGCGAGCAGCTCGGGATAATCCCAGATCGCCGAGGTACGCAGATCTGCTGCTGGCCTCGCCAGCCACTCCTGGATCGGCACATAGACCACGTGATGACCGAGCAGGAACCAGGCCTTTGGTTTGACCGCCCATGCCGACCACGCATCCCACGGGAAGGTCGGACGCAGCAAGGCTTCGGCCACGATTGCATCGAGACGGATCAGGATCGCAGCCAGCAGCAAAAACCAGAGAAGGCGTCCGACAAATCCATCTGCGCTGGCCAGCAGAGACGGAGAGCGCGAAGGATGGCGAAACGCAAAAACGGCAGCCCAGGCAAGGATGCCAATCCCTGCCAACCAGGGCGCCACGCGCGCAAAGGTCGCGCCCGTGTTCTCCAATGCGAGCAGTTTGCCCAATACGGCGGCGAGAAACAGTCCAAGCAGAAAACCTGTACCCGCCGCGGCGGCAAGGTCACCCGGCAGACGACGCCCACGATTCAAGGCCAGGCAGATTCCGGCCCCGGTCACCCACGGCAGTAGCCAGGCCAGACAATAGCCGAGACTCATGGCTGCCTCCGCACACGCAACACCAGCAGTCGATTTCGCCTCAGCAACAGCTCTCCGCCGAATTTCAGCCCACCACCTTGCAGCAGATGGTGTTGCTGATCGTAGGTCCAGCCAGGGGTATCGTAGACAATGACAACGCTGCCCTCAGGCAATGGCTGGCCCGGCGCTTCGTCAATGGCCTGGGCAAGCACGCCGACATTCAACGGCAACAGGTGATAAACGAGGCGCAGAACGGTAAAGCTCGATTCGGCATGAACCAGGATGCGCGAATTTTCAGGCAAATCGCGCAGAGCGGACTTGAGTTCGTGCGCGGTTTCGACAATATCGTGATCGGCAGAATGCAGTTCACGCTCGGGCCAATCAAACTCGGCGTAGAGGCTTTCCGTCGCCGCATGCCGCCAATTCAATCCCGATTGCCATTGCAGGTCCAGCAGCAACCAGCCAAGCACGAAGGTGATGACGCTCAATCGCAACAGCGCAGATCCACGGACCCGCAGTATCAGCCAGGACCAGAGCAGCAGCGAAGCAATGATCAGCATGAGACAGAGCTGCAGCGATTGCGCGCGCGGCGTATCGGTATCACGGCCAAGCGCATGCACGGATCGCTGGCTCCACGGCCACTGCCCCAGCCAGTCGGTCGCCAGCGCCGAAAGATCACCAAGCCAGGAGCGCGAGCTCAGACTGGCGTTGACCAGGGTGAATGGGCGGAAACCCTGCATCGGCGGGACGATCTGCGGAGTCGGGTATTCGGCGAAAGCGAGTTCGGTGATGCGCCCCTGCCATTCGGGCACCGTGCCGAGATCGAACCAGGCATCGCCATCACCAGGCCAGGGCAAGGAAACGACCGTGACATCCTCGTTGCCGACGCGACGGAAAACCAGCGACAGTTCCAGCGTGTGTGGAAACTGCTCGAAGTGATAACGCAAGATCGGATTATCGGCAGCTTCGATGCCATTGAGAACGATCGATTGCAGGGCGGTTCGATTTTCGCCGACCGCACCAATGCGCAGACGCGTTTCATCCTGCGCAGCACCGCCAATGACCACACGAAAATCGGAGCCGTCCCAGTGTCGTGGCTGACTGGCAACCAGCGGTGACGACCACTGCATCCCGGCCGCCCAGGCCAGGATGGCGGCGACGCTGAATAGCATGGCAATGGCGAAAAGTGATTTCCTCATGTGGCGAGCGTACCGATATGGGCAAGCTCGGCATCGCTGAAACCGGCATTGAGGCGAGCCTCGATATTGAACGGGCCACGCAGACTGCCGTGCATGTGCGTTTCCAGCAATTCGGCAAAGGTAGCCTCGGATTCAACCCCGGATTGCGCGCAACACCAGGCGAACCATCGCGAGCCAACCGCAACATGGGCGACTTCTTCGCGCAGGATGATTTCGAGGATGTCTGCCGTTGCGTCGTCGCCGACACCACGCAGGCGCCGAATCATTCCCGGCGTTACATCCAGTCCGCGCGCTTCGAGCACACGCGGTACCAGGGCCATGCGCTGCAAGCAGGAGCCTGCGGTGACGATGGCCATTTCCCAGAGACCATTGTGGGCATCAAAATCGCCGTAGCCATGATCGAGTTCGGCGAGACGATCACTGAGCAGGCGAAAGTGCCGCGCCTCGTCATCAGCCACTCCGACCCAATCGGCGTAGAACGCTTCCGGCATGCCGCGAAAGCGATAGACCGCATCCCAGGCCAGGTTGATCGCGTTGAATTCGATATGCGCAATCGCATGGACCAGCGCCGCCCTGCCCTCGGCTGATCCGAGCCCACGCTGAGCAAGCTTGCGTGGCTCTATCAGGAGCGGCCGCGGCGGCCGACCCGGAGTGAGGATGGATTCCACGTTTTGATCATTGCCATTGGCAGTCAGCTTGCCGGCACGGTAGTCCGCCGCTGTCTGCCGACTCAGCACGAACTTCTGCTCAGGATCAGTTGCGCGAAGGCAACTCAGCGCCGCGGCAAACAAGTCACTTGTAGGCATTGGATTCCATCCACCCATTGCAAAAAAAACGGCCGATTGAGATCAGCCGTTCACAATTCTGCCGGTTTCTGCCGGTGCACGACAGCTATCCGGTCACGTATCCGGTTTCAAGCATTTTGCCGACGCTTGTCCTTGGCCTCGTCTGAACGTGAAAACTGGAGCTGATCCAGATAGGTTGGCTCGATCCCGGTAACGTACTCACCGGAAAAACAGGACGTATCAAATTTTTCCAGATTGTCGTTGCCTTCGGAAATTGCGGCAACGAGATCCGGAAGATCCTGATAGACCAGCCAGTCGGCACCCAGCACTTTCTCGATTTCTTCCTCGGTACGGCCGTGGGCAACCAGTTCCGCCGCGGTCGGCATATCGATGCCGTAGATGTTCGGGTAACGCACCGGCGGTGCCGCCGAGGCGAAATAGACCTTGTTCGCACCGGCCTCGCGCGCCATCTGGATGATCTGTTTGGAGGTGGTGCCACGGACGATGGAATCGTCGACCAGCAACACATTCTTGTTGCGGAATTCCAGGCCGACCGCATTCAGCTTGCGACGTACCGATTTCACCCGCTCGCTCTGCCCCGGCATGATGAAGGTGCGCCCGACATATCGGTTCTTGACCAGGCCTTCACGCATCGGCACACCGAGCGTCTGGGCCAGCGACGATGCCGCGGTGCGTGCAGTATCCGGAATCGGAATCACCGAATCGATGCCATGATCCGGCCTGATGCGCTTGATCTTGGCGGCGAGTCGCTCACCCATGCGCAAACGTGCCTTGTACACCGAAACATCCTCGATCATCGAATCGGGGCGGGCCAGATAGACCCATTCAAAGATGCATGGCGCATGCGCGGTCGGCTCGGCACACTGTCGCGAAAACAACTCGCCATCCGGGGTGATCAGAATTCCCTCGCCGGGCGCAACATCACGAAGCAGGCGGAATCCGAGAATGTCGAACGCGACCGACTCCGATGCCACCGCGTACTCCTTGCCATTCGGCGTATCGCGCTCGCCAAGAACCAGCGGACGAATGCCATGAGGATCGCGGAATGCCAGCATGCCATAGCCGAGGACCAGCGAGACCACTGCATAGCCGCCGATGCAGCGACGATGAACACCAGCGACCGCCTTGAAAATATTGTCGTATGACAGCGCCATGCGATCCTGGATCTGCAGCTCATGGGCCAGCACGTTGAGCAGAAACTCCGAATCCGAATCGGTGTTGATGTGACGCCGGTCGTCCTCGAACATCTCGCGACGCAAGGTTTCGGTGTTGACCAGATTGCCGTTGTGCCCAAGGGCTATGCCGTACGGCGAATTCACGTACAACGGCTGCGCTTCGTTGCTGTCTTCCGCGCCGGCGGTCGGATAGCGGCAGTGGCCGATTCCGATTTCACCTCGCAGATTGAGCATGTCCTCGCGCTGGAACACATCCTGGACCAGGCCGTTGCCTTTGTGCAGACGCAGGCGCGCACCATCCACCGTGGCAATGCCGGCGGCATCCTGGCCTCGGTGCTGGAGCACGGTCAAGGCGTCGTAAAGCGCCGAAGCGACTTCCGACTTGCCGACAATTCCAATGATTCCGCACATGCTTCAGTTCACTGTGAAGGAGAAGGTTGTTCGCGCTTTGGTACGACCGGCGCGGGGGCTTGCTGGATCACGTTGGCCGCAGCTGCAGGAATTGCCGCAACGGCCGGCTCAAGGTACTTCGATACGGTTTCGGGTAGAAACGTCGCCACCCAGCTCGCACTGCGCTCGAACGTCGGCAACATGCGTGAATTCTGCCACCAGTCATCGCGTACGACCGGAGTGAATTTCATCAGCATGATCACCAGAACAACCAGAGCGCAACCACGCGCCAGGCCAAAAATCATGCCGAGCAGGCGATCCGTCCCGGACAAACCGCTGCCGCTGACCAGCTTCCGCAACAGGTAACTGACGATCGCACCGGCAATGAGCACCGCTACAAAACAGATCGCGTAACCCAGCATCACCCTCACCGACGGCACCGAGATGGTGCCGGAAAACTGCTCCGCAACCACCGGCCCGAACATCCAGGCCACCCAGAATGCCAGCACCCAGCACGCCAGGGCCATGACTTCGCCGATAAATCCGCGCCACACGCCAACCAGGATCGACAAGGTCAACGTGGCGATGATCGCGTAGTCGAACCAGTTCATCGTGGCAGCCCGGACTTTCGCTGAATACGCAGGATGATTGCGCTACACGATGAACCGAGTTCCTTGATGCCATCGCGGCTGTGCCACCGGATCCGCGTCGATTGCATCGCCGAATGCGTGGAATGTCGTGTGAACTCAATGGACAAGCGATGGCCTGCGTCATTCATGAATAATCCGTGCCCGACTTACGGCTGGGTAACGATGAGTCCATCCATTTTCAACTTGTCCTTGATCTGGTCGCGCAGCTTTTCCGCATTGGCGCGTTCGATTTCCGGTCCGGCACGAACCCGCCAGAGAGTCTTGCCTTCGGTCGTGAACTTGTCGACGAAGCCAACGAAACCGGCGGCACTCAGTCGCCCCTTCAACTTGTTGGCATCTTCAACGGTTGCGAACGCACCGAGCTGGACGGCCCAGGCACCTGCCGCAGTCTTGGCAACCGCCGTGGCCGGAGCATCTGCCTTGGCGTCCTCGGCGACTCCGACGATGCTGCTTGGCACATCACTGCGAACCTGCTTGATACGGATTCTTGCAGCCTCGGCTTCGGCGCGATCGGTGAATGGACCGACGCGAACACGCTTGGCCGGTTTGCCCTTGTAGTCAACCGATTCGGCAAAGGCCGGAAAACCGCTCTTCTTCAATTGCGCGACCAGATCACTGGCATTGCCGGACGCGGCATAGACACCCAGATGAACCAGATACTTGCCATCTGCGGCCTTGCCAGCTTCGACCTGTTCGACCGTGGCCGGCGTGGTGGCCTCGCTGACCGGCTTGGCAATCGCTGCCGATGGCGGCTCGGAGGTGTCGATGGAATTGACCGCCTCGGGCATTACCTCAACGCGGGGCGGAACCTGGGTATCGACGCTGGCAACCGGTTCACGGGACTGTGCCTGATGTTCAGGCAGGCGTGATGCATCCTTGTTCGCTGTATCCACGGCAAGCACGCGAGTCTCGAATTCACGCGTCGGCTGCGGCGGGATCTCCATGTTTGTCGTCACCGAATCCTGTTTCGGCGCGCTGCCACTGAACAGCATCGGCAGGAAAATGATGGCAAGTGCAATCAGGACGACGGCACCTAAGAGGCGTTGTTTCAAGGCAGATTCCATGGGCGTGGGCGCAGACCAAGTCGGCGATGATTATACGCGTCCCTCAATCTCTCGCCCGGCCCGCACGTTTTTTCATCTGCACGATCACCTGCGACGCGACGAGGAACGAACCGAAGGCAATGATGCGGTCTGCGCGCGCGGCCGAGGCAAATGCCGCGTCCAGCGCATCGTTCACGCTCGCATGGCAGTTGATGGATCGTGCCGCCACATGTTCAGAAACGCGATCCAGCAGGCTTGCTGAATCAAGGCCTCGCGGACTTTCTGCATCAAGCCCGCCCAGATGCCAGCGATCAATCCGGCTACCCAACGCATCGACAATCCCGACGACATCCTTGTCCGCCAGAGCGCCGAATACCGCCACGGTGGCAGCACTGGCCGGATGCTGATCCAGCCACGCGGAAAACACGCGCGCCGCCTGTGGGTTGTGCGCGACATCCACGATCAATTCGGGTGGTCCGGGAAACCG
>NZ_DASSYD010000184.1:0-21473 GCF_035703485.1 Dokdonella sp.
GCGGCGATGCGGTCGCAGGGGTCGTAGTCGGGGTCGACCTTGTGCAGGCGCAGGACTGATCCATCATGCTGCTCGACGCTGATGGTCTGGCCGGGTTCGAAATCGACGACGATTTCTTCGCGGGTCGGGATCACATCCATGCGGTTGACCGCGTCGTTGTGTTCGCGGACGTATTCGTAGCTCTTGGTGCTGCCGGCGTGGTTGTTGAAGGCGACGCAGGGGCTGATGACATCGAGGAAGGCGGCGCCCTGGTGCAGGATGGCGCCCTTGATCAGCGGCACGAGTTGTTTCTTGTCGCCGGAGAAACTGCGCGCGACGTAGGTTGCGCCGAGTTGCAGGGCGAGGCCGATCAGGTCGATCGGTGAGTCGGTGTTCTTGACGCCCTTCTTCGACATCGAGCCTTCGTCGGCGGTGGCCGAGAACTGGCCCTTGGTCAGACCGTAGACGCCGTTGTTCTCGACGATGTAGACCATGTTGACGCCGCGACGCATGGCGTGGACGAACTGACCCATGCCGATCGAGGCCGAGTCGCCGTCGCCGGAGACACCGAGATAGAGCAGTTCGCGATTGGCCAGGTTGGCGCCGGTCAGCACCGAGGGCATGCGTCCGTGCACGGTGTTGAAGCCGTGCGACTGGCCGAGGAAGTAGTCGGGCGTCTTGGAACTGCACCCGATGCCGGAGAGTTTGGCGACGCGATGGGGTTCGACGTTGAGTTCCCAGCAGGCCTGGATGATCGCCGCCGAAATCGAATCGTGGCCGCAGCCGGCGCAGAGGGTCGAGATTTTGCCTTCGTAGTCGCGCCGGGTGTGGCAGAGCGCGTTTTTGGGCAGGGTGGGATGGCGTAGCGTGGGTTTGGTGATGTAGGTCATGCGACTCTCTCCGAAGCTTGCGCGGAGACGCAGGCGCCGCGCATATGCTCGGCAATCGAGCGGGCGATGAAGCGGGCGGTGATCGGGGTGCCGTCGTAGTGCAGGATCTTGACGATGCGGGCCGGATCGAGATCGAACTCGTTGATCAGCAAGCTGCGCAGCTGGGCATCGCGGTTCTGTTCGATAAGGAACACGCGTTCGTGCAAAAGGACAAACTGGCGCACCGATTCGGGGAACGGAAAGGCGCGGACGCGTAGCGTATCGAGGTGCAGATCCTGCGCTTCGAGCACGGTGATGGCCTCTTCCATCGCCGCGTTGGTCGAGCCGTAGTAGATGGCGCCGAAGCTGGCGGTTTTCTGGCCGGTGCGCATGATCGGTTGCGGCACGAGTGCCTTGGCCGTGTCGAACTTCTGCAGCAGGCGCTCCATGTTGTAGGTGTAATCGGGGCCGCGTTCGGAGTAGCGCGCATACGGATCACGCGAGGTGCCACGGGTGAAGTAGCTGCCCTTGCTCGGATGCGTGCCGGGCAAGGTGCGGTACGGGATGCCATCGCCATCGACATCCTTGTAGCGGCCAAAGTCCCTGCCCGCTTCGAGTTCCTCGGCGGTCATGACCTTGCCGCGATCATAGTCGCGCGCTTCATCCCAGGTGAACGGTTCGCACAGGCGCTGGTTCATGCCGATATCGAGATCGCTCATGACAAAGATCGGCGTCTGCAGGCGGTCGGCGAGATCAAGTGCCTGAGCCGAGAACTCGAAACACTCGGTCGGACCTTCCGGCAGCAGCAGGATGTGCTTGGTGTCGCCGTGCGAGCAGTAGGCCGCCGCGAGGATGTCCGATTGCTGGGTACGTGTCGGCATGCCGGTCGAGGGGCCGCCGCGTTGCACATCGATGATGGTGACCGGGATCTCGGCGAAATAGGCCAGGCCGATGAACTCGTTCATCAGCGAGACGCCGGGGCCGGAGGTGGTAGTGAAGGCGCGCGCGCCATTCCAGCCGGCGCCGGTAACGATGCCGATCGAGGCGATTTCATCTTCGGCCTGGATCATTGCGTAGCGGTTTTTTCCGGTATCGGGATCGACGCGGTATTTCTGGCACCAGGACTGGAACGCTTCGGCCAGTGACGAGGACGGCGTGATCGGATACCAGGCGCAGACCGTGGCACCGCCGTAGACGCAACCGAGGGCAGCAGCGGTGTTGCCGTCGACGAAGATCTTGTCACCGACCTTGTCGGCCTTCTGCACGCGCAAGCCGATCGGATCGAGGTGTTCTCTGGCGTGATCGCGGCCGAGATGCAGGGCATGGACGTTCGCATCGATCAGCTTGGCCTTGGATTTGAATTGCTGGCTGATCAGGGTTTCGATGACCTCGGCATCGATACCGAGCAGTTGCGAGAGCGCGCCGACATAGATGATGTTCTTGAACAACTGACGCTGACGCGGATCGTCATAGGTGGCGTTGCTGATGTGGGTCAGCGGCATGCCGATGGTGGTGACATCCTCGCGGAAGGCCGATCTCGGCAACGGCTTGCTGTTGTCGTAGAACAGATAGCCGCCGGATTCGATCTCCTTGACGTCGGCCTCCCAGGTTTGCGGATTCATCGCGACCATCATGTCGACACCACCGCGACGGCCCAGCCAGCCTTCCTCGGTGACGCGCACGACGTACCAGGTCGGCAGGCCCTGGATGTTGGACGGAAAGATGTTGCGCGGGCTGACTGGCACGCCCATGCGCAGGATCGATTTCGCGAACAACTCGTTGGCGGAGGCCGAGCCCGAGCCGTTGACGTTGGCGAACTTGATGACGAAATCGTTGGTGGCGGTGATCGGGGTCATGCGTGCGCTCCGGCGACCGACGCGAGACACGGTACGTTGGAACCGGCACCAACTGCCGAAACCACCACCCGTCCTCCCTGCGCAGGCAGGGATCCAGTGACTTTGTTTTTGATTGTTTGCGGTGCGATTTGTTGTTCGCTACAACGCCGAGCAAGAGCGAGGGGCACTGGGTTCCTGCCTTCGCAGGAATGACGAGCGAAGAAGCTCGCCCCTGAAGGGGCTCCTACAGGGTTGCGGACCGGTTGCGGTAGCGGTGCTTCTGCTAGGGCGTGCCGAAGAGCATCGCGACCGGAGGAAGTCCCTTTTTCGGGGCGGCTAAAGCCGCTTCCTACGACGAGCGAGATTGTGTGCGTGAAGGATGACGCGAACATCACGCGGCCTCCTTCTTCTTGACCTTGCTTGGGCATGTCGGGGTGTTGGCGTGGACCATCTGGATGAGGGTCTTTTTCATGTCCCAGGCACCGGTGGGGCAGCGTTCGGCGCAGAGGCCGCAGTGCAGGCAGACGTCTTCGTCCTTGACCATGACGCGTTCGGTCTTGAGCGGGCCGGAGACATACAAGGACTGGGTCAGGTTGAGGGCGGGGGCGGTGAGTTTCTGGCGCAACTCGTGTTCCGGTGCATTGCCGGTGAAGGTGATGCAGTCCATCGGGCAGATGTCGACGCAGGCATCACATTCAATACACGCGGAATCGGTGAATACGGTCTGCACATCGCAGTTGAGGCAGCGCTGGGCTTCCTGCCAGGCGGTGGCCGCGTCGAATCCGAGTTCGACTTCGGTGCTCATGCTCTTTATGGCCACTTCGAACGGCACCAGCGGCACCTTGAAGCGCTCGTCGTTGGAGATGTCGTTGTCGTAGCTCCACTCGTGGATGCCCATTTTCTGCGAGAGCATCCTGACGTTCGGCGGTGGTCGCTCCGCGGTGGGCTGGCCGTTGAGCATGCGATCAATCGAAACCGCGGCTTCGTGGCCGTGAGCGACGGCCCAGATGATGTTCTTCGGGCCGAAGGCGGCGTCGCCGCCGAACAGCACGTGCGGCAGGGTCGATTGATGGGTGACTTCGTCGACGACCGGCATGCCCCACTCGTTGAACTCGATGCCGACATCACGCTCGATCCACGGGAAGGCGTTTTCCTGGCCGACTGCGACGAGAACTTCATCGCAATCGAAATGTTGATCGGGTTCGCCAGTCGGAATCAGCTTGCGCTTGCCGCGCTCGTCATACTCGGCACGGACCTTTTCGAAGCTCATGCCGGTGAGCTTGCCGTTGTCATGGATGAAGGCCTTGGGCACCAGATAGTTGAGGATCGGGATGCCTTCGTGGGCGGCATCTTCCTTCTCCCACGGCGAAGCTTTCATTTCGTCGAAGCCGGAGCGCACGATGACCTTCACATCCTCACCGCCAAGACGACGCGCCGAGCGACAGCAATCCATCGCGGTGTTGCCGCCGCCGAGGACGATGACGCGCTTGCCGATTTCCTTCACATGGCCGAAATAGACGGAGGAAAGCCAGTCGATGCCGATATGGATGTTTGCTTCGGCTTCGTCGAACCCCGGCAATTTCAGCGCGCGACCGCGTGGCGCACCGGAGCCGACAAACACGGCGTCGTAATTTTTCTCCAGCATCGAACGCATCGAATCGATGCGCTGCCCTCCTCTCAGCTCGACGCCAAGATCGAGAATGTAGCCCACCTCTTCGTCGATGACCGATTCGGGCAAACGGAAGCGCGGCACCTGGGTGCGCATGAAGCCGCCACCCTTCTGGTCGGCTTCGTACACGACGATTTCGTAGCCGAGCGGGGCCAGATCGCGGGCGACGGTCAGCGAAGCCGGGCCGGCACCGATGCAGGCGATGCGCTTGCCGTTCTTTTTCGTCGCGCGCTTGGACATGCGCGCCTTGACCTCGCCCTTGTTGTCAGCGGCGACGCGCTTGAGTCGGCAGATCGCCACCGGCTCGGGTTTTTCACCATTGTTTTCCTCAACCCGACCGCGTCGGCAGGCCGGTTCGCAGGGTCGGTCGCAGGTGCGGCCGAGAATGCCGGGGAAGACATTCGACTCCCAATTGACCATGTAGGCATCGGCGTAGCGCCCTGCCGAGATCAATCGAATGTATTCGGGGACGGGCGTGTGGGACGGGCAGGCCCACTGGCAGTCAACAACTTTATGAAAGTAGTTCGGATCACGGATATCGGTGGGTTGCACCTCATTCCCTCTCTGTCGACAAGCCGGCGGACCGGCGTTACGGGCCGATGATCGCGTCGATGACTGACAGGGGCGCGGTCGATCCGAGTCTAGCCGTGCTTGCGCAAGGAATGAAAGGCATGGCGCACAATTGGAGCGGGAGTGGGGAGTGGGGAGTGGGGAGTGGGAAAGGCGGTTCAGGTGGCTTGAACGGATTGGCCTTGCTGAGGGATACGTTGCGACGGGAATTTTTTGGGTATCCGGAATCTGGTGTGGGTTCTGCTCCAGGGCCTTCGTAGCGCTCAATTTGAAAAATGGATTTTACTGTTGGATTTGAGGATGAGCATGTTATTGTAGAAGTCGGATTTCAGTGTGGGTTCGCCCAAGGTGCTGAGTGACCGACTTCCTGCAACTCCGAAGCCTCAAGACACTTCAAGTCGTGGGCGATGACGATCGTTATGTCGTCAAGGCGGAAGGCGTTGAACAATTGACAACATGCCCACTGTGCAAGGTCGGACGCCTGCACGGCCACGGCTCGCAGGAGCAATCCTTCCAGGACACGCCGACGCATGGCAAGCCGGTGGTGGTGTTCATCCAGCGGCGACGCTATCGCTGCACAGGCTGCGGCAAGACCCTGTTCGAGCCGGTGGGCGACTTCGACGGCAAGCGACAAGCCACGGCCCGCCTGGTGCGCTATATCCGTAAGGAGAGCTTCACCAAAACCTTCGCGGCCCTGGCTCGCGAAGTGGACTTGGACGAGAAGACGATCCGCCACGTCTTCGATGACTTCATCGAGGAGTTCGAGACCAAGGTCAGGTTCCGGACGCCTCGCATCCTGGGGATCGACGAGCTCAAGATCATCGGCCAGTACAGGGCGATGATCACCAACATTGAGCGCAAGACCGTCTTCGACCTTCGACCCAGCCGCGCCAAGGCGGACCTGTTGCCCTATTTCCGCAGCTTGCGGGACAAGGACACCATCGAGTGGGTGGCGATGGATATGTATCACGTCTACAAGCAGGTCGTGCGTGCCACGCTTCCGCAGGCACGGATTGTGGTCGATCGCTTCCACATCCAGCGAATGGCGAACGATGCCCTGGAGAAGCTGCGCAAGCGCATTCGCAAGGACTTGCCGGCCCGGCAGCGCCTCAAGCTCAAGGATGAGCGTTTCCTATTGCTCAAGCGCCAGCACGACCTGAAGGGCGCGGACATGGCGCGGGCCCTCGAATGGTTCCGCCAATTCCCCCAACTCGGTGAGGCGCATGCCCTCAAGGAAGGATTCCTGTCGCTCTGGGATCAAAAGAGCCGTCCGGATGCTGAAACGGCTTGTGCGAAGTGGTTGGGCAACATTCCGTCAGAGCTGACGGCCACATTCAAGGATCTGACCACCGCCGTGCACAACTGGCACGATGAAATCTTCGCCTATTTCGAGCAGCCCATCACCAACGCCTATACTGAATCAGTCAACCGGCTGGCCAAGGACATGAACCGCATGGGCAGGGGCTATAGCTTCGAGGTAATCCGGGCGCGAATGCTCTACGACGAGAAGGCGCGTAAGGACGGGGCCGTGGTCGAGACCGTGCTGGTTGATGACGATCAGGCGTCGACAAACTTTGAGTACCAGCGGATGACCATGGCATCGATCCGCAAGAAGCAGGTCCGACGTGTCGTCGAATACGGGCCTTACATTCCGACGTTGGTACGGCTGCTCGAAGAGGGGTATTTCGAGTAGACCTCTACCCATCTCACAAGCCCCGGAGCTTCTGAGCGTTTGACTCAGCTGATGAAGCCGATGCAATGGGCACCGGGGCCGTTCGCTACCCTGCGCAACAGGACAGTTGCTTCACATCTTTGGTGAAGGTCTGCGCAGCGAGTTTCAGTCCCTCGACCATCGTCAGGTAGGGGAATAACTGGTCGGCCAACTCTCGCACCGTCATGCGGTTGCGAATCGCCAGCACTGCGGCTTGGATCAGCTCGCCTGCTTCCGGGGCCACCGCCTGCACGCCGATCAATCGGCCGGTGCCGGCCTCGGCGACCAGCTTGATGAAACCGCGCGTGTCGAAGTTGACGAGCGCCCGCGGCACGTTGTCGAGCGTCAGCGTGCGGCTGTCGGTCTCGATGCCGTCCTGGTGCGCTTCGGCTTCACTGTAGCCGACATTGGCCACCTGCGGGTCGGTGAACACCACCGCCGGCATCGCCGTCAGATCCAGTGCCGCGTTGCCCCCCGTCATGTTGATCGCGGCACGGGTGCCAGCCGCCGCTGCGACGTAGACGAACTGCGGCTGGTCGGTGCAGTCGCCGGCCGCGTAGATGTGCGGTGTGCTGGTGCGCATGGCGTGATCGATGACGATAGCGCCCTGTGCGTTGACTTCGACGCCCGCTGCTTCGAGGTTCAGGGCGCGGGTGTTCGGTGCGCGGCCGGTGGCGACCAACAGCCGGTCGGTACGCCGTTCGTCGCGTTCGGTGGTGAGCACGAATTCCCCATCCTCATAGGCGACCTGGCTGGCCTGCGTGTGGTCCAGCACCTCGATGCCTTCGGCGCGGAACACGGCTGTCACGGCCTCGCCAATGGCGGGGTCTTCGCGAAAGAACAGCGTGCTGCGCGCCAGGATGGTCACCTTGCTGCCCAGCCGGGCAAAGGCCTGCGCGAGTTCGACGGCCACCACCGACGAGCCGATCACGGCTAACCGTTCGGGGATCGTGTCGCTGGCCAGCGCTTCGGTCGACGTCCAGAAGGGCGTGTCTTTCAAACCCGGGATAGGCGGAATCGCTGGACTGGCCCCGGTGGCGATGAGACAGCGGTCGAAACTCACCTCGCGCATGCCGTCGTCAGCGGTCGCCACAGTCAGCGTGTGCGCGTCCTTGAACTTGGCGTCGCCGCGCAGCACGGTGATGGCCGGGGTGCTCGCCAGGATGCTTTCGTACTTGGCGTGGCGCAGTTCATCGACGCGCCCCTGCTGCTGCGCCAGCAAGCGCTCACGCAGGATCTTCGGCGAGGCGGCGGCAATGCCGTCATCAAACGGACTCTCGCGCCGCAGGTGAGCGATGTGGGCGGCGCGGATCATGATCTTGGACGGTACGCAGCCCACATTGACGCAGGTGCCGCCGAGGATGCTGCGCTCGATCAGCGTCACATGCGCCCCTTGCTCGACGGCTTTCAACGCCGCCGCCATCGCCGCGCCGCCGCTGCCGATCACGGCCACGTGCAGCGCCGGGACGCCATCTTCGCGCTTCATCCCACCGCTACCGAGCCAACTCCGTGCCTTATCCAGCAGGCCACGAGGTTGGTTTGGTACATCGGCAGCCTGCGCTCGGTAGCCGAGTGCGGACACCGCCGCGACCAGCGAGGTCACGTCCGCGACGGTACCTACGCTGGCCTCAATCTCAGCCCGGCGCTGTGGGTAGGACACCGAGGCCGAACGCACGCCAGGCACCTTTTCCAACGCCTGCTTGACGTGCTCGGCGCACGACCCGCAGGTCATGCCGTCGATATGCAGCATGATCGCCTCGGTCATGAGCGTGCGCTCACTCCTTGACGGTGGATGGGTAGCCGGCGTTTTCGGTGGCCTTGGTCAACGCGGCCGGCGAGGTCTTGGCATCGTCGTAGGTCACCACCGCCTCCTTGGGCTCCCAGGTCACCTTGGCCTCGATGACGCCTTCGACCTTGGACAGCGCCTTCTTGACCGTGATCGGACAGGTGGCGCAGGTCATGCTCGGCACCGACAGCGTGACGGTTTTGGTGGCGGCCCAGGCGGGAGCGCTCAGGGCAAGGGTCAGAGCGAGCAGTGCGATGAGTTTTTTCATGGCAATCTCCTTTCAGTAGAACAGGGGCATGAGGTAGGGAAACACGAGGGCGATCAGCACCAGGGCGGCGACGATCCAGAAGATCACCTTGTAGGCCGTCCGCACCTGGGGCACGGCGCACGCGTCGTCCGGCGCGCAGGCGCGGGCCGGACGGAAGATGCGACGCCACGCGAAGAACAGCGCCACGAGCGCCACGCCAATGAAGATCGGTCGGTACGGTTCCAGCGCGGTCAAGTTGCCGATCCAGGCACCGGAGAAACCCAGCGTGATCAGCACCAGCGGACCAAGGCAGCAGGTCGAGGCGAGGATCGCGGCGAGGCCACCGGCAGCTAGTGCGCCGCGGCCGTTGCTGGGGTCTGCCATAGAGGATCTCCTTCCGGGACTTTGCGTGATGCGCTAAGGTTACTTCCGTAGTCAAGTACGGAGTCAAGCGCGATGATGAACGATCCGGAAACCCTGACCATCGGGGCCTTCGCCAAGGCCGCTGGAGTCAACGTGGAAACCATCCGGTTCTATCAGCGCAAGGGCCTGCTGCCGGAGCCGGACCGCCCTATCGGCGGCATCCGCCGTTATGGGTCGGCGGACGTGGACCGGGTGAAGTTCGTGAAGTCCGCCCAGCGACTGGGATTCAATCTGGACGAGGTTGCGGAGTTGCTCAAGCTGGAGGACGGCACCCATTGCCACGAAGCCGCCGACGTAGCAGCCGCACGCCTGGCAGACGTGCGCTTGCGGCTGACCGACCTCCAGCGTATGGAATCGGCTCTGTCCCAACTGGTGAAGGCGTGTAGTTCGAGCCGCGGCAAGGTGACTTGCCCACTGATTGCCTCCTTGCACCGACATGCGCCAGCAGACAAACCACACGCTGAAGGCTAAACGCTGGCAAGTAAGCGAGACCGGAACCCTACAAGCGAAAGCTGCCAGGCAAGAAGGGCTAGTGCGGCCTTCCCACACTAAAATCCGGATACCCAATTTTTTTAGGCGTGCTCCGTCTGTTTCGCGAGGTTGATCGCGCCTGAAGGCGCTCCTGGTTAGCGGCGAAACTGCGTTTCGCTTTTCCCACTCCCGACTCCCTACTCCCCACTCCCGCTTCCAAAGCTGGCCCTCGACAGCACATCGGGCCAGAATGCGGGGTCGCTTTCCAAGAGGGATTCCCATGCAACGATTCGCTTTCGCCTTGCTCGCGTTGGTCGGTACCGGTTTCATCGCTTCGACCAGCCATGCCGAACCCCGCATTTTCGAACCGATGGATGTGTTTGCCCTGCAGTGGGTGGACAGTCCGCAGATCTCTCCGGATGGCAAACGCATCGTCTACCAGCGCATGGGTTTCGACTTGATGAAGGATCGTAGCCATTCGAGTTTGTGGCTGATCGATTCCGATGGTCGCCATCATCGACCGCTGGCCGAATCCGGCCATGGCGCTGCCTGGTCGCGGGATGGTCGGCGAATTGCCTATGTCGCCAAATCCAATGGTTCGGCGCAGATCCAGATGCATTGGCTCGATGGTGGCCAGGATGCGCGGATCACCGAGGTGACTGGTTCGCCGGGCAACCTGAGCTGGTCGCCGGATGGGCAATGGCTGGCCTTCACCATGCGCGTACCGGTTGAGCAAGCTCCGCTGGCGAAGATGCCGAAGGCGCCGAAAGGCGCGGAATGGGCAGCGCCGGTCAAGGTGATCGATCGCGTCGTCTATCGCATCGATGGTGGCGGCTATGTCGATCCCGGTTACACGCATGTCTTCGTCGTCGCGACGGATGGCGGTGCCGCGCGCCAGATCACCCATGGCAAACACAACTTCAACAGTCGTCCGACCTGGTCGGCGAACGGCAAGGCGGTGATCGTCTCGGCCAACCTCAGCGACAACTGGGAATACGAACCGCTCGAAAGCGATTTGTATCGCGTGGCCATCAGCGATGGAGCGATGACGCGTCTGACCGAGCGCAAGGGGCCGGATCACAGCGCGATGCTGTCGCCCGACGGAAAGCGGCTGGCCTGGCTCGGCTTCGACGACAAGCACCACCCCTACCAGGCCTCGCGTCTCTACCTCGGCGATGCAGATGCCGGCAATGCGCGCTCGCTGACCGACGGTATCGATATCAGCATCAACAGCGCTGCCTGGGATGGCAATCGCGGCTTCTGGCTGCAGTACGTCGATCACGGTCGCACCCTGATCGGATGGATCTCCGCATCGGGTGGCAAGGTCGAGCGTGTCGTCGATGATGTCGGCGGTACCGAGATTGGACGCCCCTACACCAGTGGCGATTTCAGCGCAGCCGAGGGTCGCGTTGCCTATACGCAAGTCAGCCCGCAGGCACCGGCCAATCTTGGCGTGGTCGCGCGCAACGGCAAATCACGCGCATTGACCCATCTCGATGGCAACCTGCTCGACCACATGAATCTCGGCAAGATGGAAGAGATCACGGTCAAATCCTCGGCCGACGGTCGCGACATCCAGGCCTGGATCGTCACTCCGCCAGGTTTCGACAAATCGAAGAAGTATCCGCTGCTGCTCGAAATCCACGGCGGGCCGTTCGCCGCCTATGGTCCCGGTTTCGCAGCGGAAATCCAGCTCTATGCCTCAGCTGGTTACGTCGTGGTGTATGCCAACCCGCGTGGCAGCACAAGCTACGGCAGCGAGTTCGCCAACCTGATCGAAAACGCCTATCCGGGCCAGGATTTCGATGACTTGATGAGTGTTGTCGATGCCACGATCGCGCGTGGTTCGATCGATACCGACAACCTGTTTGTCACCGGTGGCAGCGGCGGCGGCGCATTGACCGCATGGATCGTCGGCCATACCGATCGCTTCCGCGCAGCGGTGTCGGTGAAGCCGGTGATCAACTGGGCAAGCTTTGTGCTGACCGCCGACATGTATCCATTCTTCACCGAATACTGGTTCGACGGCATGCCCTGGGAGAACCCCGAGAACTACGCCAAGCGTTCACCGCTGCACTATGTCAACAAGGTGACCACGCCAACCATGATGATGGTCGGTGATGATGACCACCGCACGCCGGCATCGGAGGCGGAGCAGTTTTATCAAGCGCTCAAGCTGCGCAAGATCGACACCGCGATGGTGCGCATCCCGGGCGCTTCGCACCACATCAGCGCGCGGCCGAGCAACATGATCGCCAAGGTGCTCAATGTGATGGCCTGGTTTGACAAGTATCGTAGTGGGCAAAAGGCGGAGGACTGAATGACGCCGGTCGAGGAACACATCGATGAAGCTGCCGATGACAACGGCAGCAGCGACCTGATCGAGCTCGATGCGATCGAAGCGCGCATCCTCGGTTGCCTTATCGAGAAGCAGGCGACGACACCGGATGCGTATCCGTTGACCCTCAATGCCGTGGTTTCCGCCTGCAACCAGAAGTCGAACCGGCAACCAGCCACAGCCTACGAGCCCGGCGAAGTCGGCCATGCCCTGCGCCAGCTCGAAGGCAAGGGCCTGGTCAGCGGAACCCTGAGCGCGCGGGCATCACGCTACGCGCATCGATTCGAAACCGGCTACAACGTAACCCTGCGCCAGCGTGCCCTGCTCGCCTTGCTGATGCTGCGCGGACCTCAGACGCTCAATGAACTCTACACGCGCAGTGAGCGCCTGTCGGATTTCACCGATGCCGATGAAGTCCACAGTGTGCTCGATCGCCTGGCCTCGCGCGCGCCGGCACTGGTGGTGCGCCTGCATCGTGCGCCCGGTCAGCGCGAAGAACGCTACATGCATCTGTTGTGCGGACCGGTATCGCTGGAAGAAACATTGATGATGGACGCACCCGACAAGCCGTCATCCGGCCTCGTCGAGCGCGTCAGCCAGCTTGAAAGTCTCGTCGCTCAACTGCAGGAAGTCATTGCCGAGTTGCAGACCCGACCCGTTATCGAAGCGTCGGAAAGCAACAACGACAACGATGAAACGTAGGAAGCGGCTTCAGCCGCCCCGAAAAAGGGACTTCCTCCGGTCGCGATGCTCTTCCTCACGTGACGAAGCGCATCGGGCCTGAAGGCCTCTCCTACGAAGAGCGCGCGAGCTGGGCGGGTTCAAAAAACCGCGCCAGTCAGATTCAGCGCCGAAGCGTGCGTACGGCGCGGATCGAGGTCGAGTTCTTGCGTGTGAACACGTAGACCGCAGCCGGTGGCACGTTGCGCCATGCAACGCCGCCGCGAACGACGTGCAGGCCCAGCTCCTTCAACAACTCGCGAGAAACCGGGCTCGCCGGCCCATACGTGAACTGGATGAAACGGCCGTTCGCGCCGAGCACGGAAAAGGCGGCCGAGAGGATGCTTCGCTGCGTGTTGCGCGACATCGAAAGCAGACCGAGGCCACTGAGAATGGCATCCACTCCGTCATCGCCGGCGAACCCCTCTTGCTCGACAATGCTCTGGAGTTCACGCGCATCGCCGCAGACGACGGTTGTCTTGGGGAACCGACGCTCCAGCAACCG
The DNA here is from genome assembly GCF_035703485.1 of Dokdonella sp. Classification (GTDB taxonomy): domain Bacteria; phylum Pseudomonadota; class Gammaproteobacteria; order Xanthomonadales; family Rhodanobacteraceae; genus Dokdonella. The sequence continues at coordinate 13,124 of NZ_DASSYD010000184.1, forward strand.
ATGCAACTCTTCGTTCAATTCAACGACGAGAAGATCTTCGGGTGCGACGCCCTGGGCGAGCAAGGCCCGGGTAAATACGCCCGTGCCACCGCCAAGCTCGATCACCCGCCGCGCATTCTCCGGAAGCTGCTTGATCATTTCCCGGGCCAGACGTCGACTGGATGGCGACAAGGCGGCAACAGCCAGCGGATTCTTCAGCCATTGGCGAAAGAATGTCCAGTTGCCTGCCGCACGATCCGACTTGGCGAGGTGATCATGCATCGACTGATCGACCAGTGAACTGCCTTGATCCTGCGGCCCCATTCAAAGTTCGCCTGATCGTGCCGAAAAAAGTCCCAACCCCGAGCGCACTGCGCCGGACCGGGATTGATTAAGGCAACGCTGATCAAGTGGCATAACCGTCATGGCATTTAGAAGGTTCGCCAGTCGTGCTGAGTGGCGAAGTGAAGGCTGGTTGCCTTGACGAGCCGCGCGGTGCGGCTGGCGGACCTTCTGAATGCCACCTGTTTCAATGAAAAACAATTGGTTAGGCGATACCTGTCTGCGCGCAGCTCTTTGTTGCGCTGCCTTGAAGGACGGCCAGTCCATCTGCGTCAGCGCGCCGCGATCTGCACGCAGACAGGTATCGTGACGATTGCGCCACTTGATCAGCGTTGCCTTAAACCGCTGATCAGGCTTTTGCGATGGATTCCGCGCTGGGGTCCCGCTGAGCGAATCGGCAAGAATGAAGACGTACGCTGGAATCATGCTGGGGTCCGATGGAGGCATCACCGCGCGATCCGCGCGGGCTGGGAATGTCGGCAGCGTAACACCGGACCCCGATTTCAACCAGAAAGAAGACCCCGCGGATATCAGGGGAAATGTCCGCGGGGTCCAAGGTGCCGACTGCAGTAGTGGACATGCGGTCAGCCTTGCAGGTTCAATCGCTCAGTTGCGACGATCGTAGTAGACAGCTCGTTGGGTATAGCCGCGATCACGATCAGCGTAGCTGTCGTTGGAACGGGAATTTCGATAACTCCGGCTAGCGCGGTTGTCTCGGCGATCGCTGTCGTAGTAGTTGTCGTAGTAATTATCGTAATAGTTGTCGTAACGGACGACGCGACGGGTCACGATGCGGCGCTGATGGCGATGCGGTCGATAGTTGGAATATCCGTAGTAGCTTGCGCCATAGCTCGGGTAGTAATTGCCGTAGTAACCGGGCGAATACGAACTGTAGCCCGCGTAATAGGCTGACGGACCGTAGCCGCCGTAACCATAGCTGCCGTAATAGGACGAACTGCCTCGGTAGCCGCCGCCGTAATAGTTCGGCGAGTAGTAGCCGCCATAGACGCTGCCGCTGACATAGCCGCCACCACAATGACGGCAATCGGAGTAGCCAATACTGTAGCCGGGGCCGGAAAATCCGACGCTGATGCCCCAATTATTGTGGTGACCGCGAGCGAACGCGCTCGGCGCCAACATCAATGCGGCAACCAGTATGGCCAGCAGGGACGCAAGACGGATTCGGGAATGGGTTGGAACCAGCATGACGGGAGTCCTCCTACGGAACATCATCACTCTGCGTTTGCCAGACTGAATCGTGACTGAAATAAGCCCCGGCTGTCAGATCGGTTGCAATTCATAACATTGATGAATGCGTGAATTTCTCGTGAAATCGAATGGGATGCTGGCGCTGCTGATATCTCTCACGGCGAATTGCTCGGCAACCAGCGGATCGAGCTTGAAACGCCGGAAATTGTTCGAGAACACGATCATGCCGCCAAAGGCGAGACGCTCCGCGCACAACTGAAGCAGGCGCACGTGTTCCTTTTGCACATCGAAATCCTCGGCACGCTTCGAGTTCGAGAAAGTGGGTGGATCGACGAAGATGAGATCGTACTCACCACGATCATGCGCGAGCCATTGCAGGCAATCCGCCTGGACCAACTGATGCTGCTCGCCGCTGAAACCATTCAGCGCAAGATTGCTCGCCGCCCAGTCCAGATAGGTCGCCGACAGATCGACGCTGGTGGTCGTCCGCGCTCCGCCGGAGGCGGCATAGACACTGGCCGTCGCGGTGTAGCAAAACAGATTCAGAAATCGTGTGCCGCGGGCCGCCTCACGTAGCCGTGAGCGCACCGGACGATGATCGAGAAACAAGCCGGTATCGAGATAATCGTAAAGGTTGACGCGAAACTTCAGGCCACCTTCCTCGACAATGACAAAGCTCGACCGCTGATCCATGCGTCCGTACTTGCCGCCGCCCCTGGCCTTGTAGCGCGTCTTCACGGCAATGCGCTCGCGTGGCAGTTCAAACGCTTCACCTGCACCGCGCACCAGCTCAGCCAGACGCGCCGAGGCAACATGTTCAGGAATGTCTTTGGGTGCCGCATATTCCTGCACGTGCAGCCAGCTGGATGGCGCGCGGTCCGGGCGCGATTCTTCACGCCCGACATAAACATCGATGGCAGCGGAGTACTCGGGAATATCGGCATCGTAGGCACGCCAGCAATGCACACCCTCGCGGTCGAGGCGCTTGCGCAGATGCTTGATGTTCTTGCGCAGACGATTGGCGACCGCCTCGGCACCCTCGGTCAGTGGCTTCTCCACAACCGGCTGCGGCGCGGCCTTGCCACCAATCTCGAACAGCAACAAGCGGCATTCGAGGGCACCGTTGTAGAGCACATAGCGCTTGTGCGCACGCAGGCCAATGGCGCGACCGAGATCTTCATCCGAAGTAATCACGGCAAGCCGCCAGCCATCGAATTCGGCACGCGCCTTGTCGCCAATCGAGCGATACGTCGGCACCAGAGCCGCCTGCTGGCCGATGCGCTCGCCATACGGTGGATTGCAGATCAGCAAACCCGGCGCGGTTGCATCGGTCGGGCGTTGCAGGTGTTCAACGGATTGGCGATCAAAACGGGCAAAACCGATCACCCCGGCCTGCTGCGCGTTGCGCTTGGCCTGATTGAGGACATTCGGATCTTCATCATCGCCGAAGAAGGCCGCGGGCAAGGCGCGCAAACCGGCTTCCGATCGGGCATTGGCTTCGGCAATCAGCGCTTCCCACGCCACCGCGTCGTGACCGAGCCAGCCGAGGAAACCGAAATACATCCGCCGAATACCCGGAGCAACGTCGGCCGCCATCAGCGCAGCCTCGATCACCAGCGTGCCGGATCCGCACATCGGATCGACGATGGCACCGCCGGCCTTGAAAATCTCCGGCCAGCCCGCGCGCAGCAACATCGCGCAGGCCAGATTCTCCTTGAGCGGTGCCTCGCCCTGGCCGACGCGATAACCGCGCCGATGCAGCGGCGTGCCGGAAAGATCGAGCGACAGCAGGGCGCGATCCTTGCGCAGCAAAAGATTCAGCCGTATCGACGGCTGTTCGAGATCAACGCCGGGGCGATTGCCATTGCGATCGCGAAACTGATCGACGACCGCATCCTTGACCTTCTGCGCGAGATAGCGTGTGTGCCGCAACAAGCTGGCATTGCTGACCGCATCGACCGCCAGAGTGCCCTCCTCGGTCAGATGCTGCGACCAATCGATCGCCTGCACGCCATCGTAGAGTGCATGTTCGTCGGCGGCGGCAAACTCGCTGAGCGGCATCAACACACGACTGGCCAGACGCGACCACAGGCAAGCCCGGTACGCATCGATCAGCTCGCCGCTGAAGTGCACACCGGACAGCGCCTCGTGGACGTCACTGGCACCGAGTGCAATCAACTCGTCGCGAAGCAGGTACTCGAGACCTTTCGGACAGGTGGCAAAGAACTTTTTCATCGTGCGTCCAACTGAAGCAGAAGCTGCTGGAAAGCCTCGGCGCAAAAATCGACGTGTGCGCTCAGTCGATGATCGTCGTCAACCAGATGCAAGGTGTCGCCACGCTCGCGAGCGAATTCGATAACGGCATTGACCGGACACAATTCATCACGCCAGCCGTGGACCAGAACCGTCGGCACGCTCGCCGCCTTGTAATCGAAATCATAGCCCTCGACACCGACCGGAAGTGCCATCAGGAACAAGGCCTCGCACTCGCGCTGCATGGAAGCAAACCCCGAGATGAAGGCACCCATACTGGAACCGGCAAAGATCAAGCGACCTTGAGCGGGTGCCGATTCGACGGCGCGCCCCGTTCGCGCGGTGATTGCCGCGACATCGCGACTGACATCGAGATCGCGATAGTCCGGACGAATGCTGGCCCAGCCGCAGGCTTCGGCAACTTTGGCAAGCGCCGTGACCTTGGTCGCGTCCGGCCCGCTTTCCAGGCCATGGGAGAGAATGATGGTCCCTTTCATGAAGCGGCTCCGTGAAAACGCGCGATGCTAACACTTGGCCCGAAACCGGTCCCGTTTGTTTGAGTGTGCACACCGAATGAATCGCGTCCCGAAAACGCGACGTTCAAGTGCCCCTTCGCATCTAGTGCACGCTCCTTCGTCGCGCGGCTTCCTTGCCTTTTTTCACTCGCCTCCGGCGAGCGAGTCACTTCTCTTTGAGTGGCCAAAGAGAAGTAACCAAGAGAAAGGCCACCCCGATACAGCGGTCTCCGGGCATCCTGCCCTGCGACTACGCAACGCGACTCCGGGGGTTCGCCGACAGTCCATCCGTGGACTGGCGTCGAACTGGGCGCAATCCCTTGCACCCACCCTGCGGGCTATCCCTACGTCACGTTGCCGCTGCATAGGGGACCCGGTCACTGCGCATCCTGAGCAGCAAAGACGAAGCAGAGTCTGGCGAGCTCGCGCGTCTAGCTTTGGTTTTGCTCTTCGCTCTGGCGCGCACGACGCGCGTTCAACGGGGTCCCCTCGATCGCGGCGAGGCTGCGGAGGAAATGTCCGAAGGATGGACCACACGATGTGGGCCAGTTCGACGCCAGTCCAGGGATGGGCTGTCGGCGAACCCCGCAGCAGACTCGCGCACCTGGAGCACAGGGACTGTGCGCAAGGCGCGATCGCGGGGTGGCCTTCTCTTTGGTGACTTTCTCTTGGCCACGCAAGAGAAAGACACTCGCTCGCCTGAGGCGAGTGAAAAAAGGCAGGGATGCCGCGCCGTGGAGCGGCGTGCTTTAGAAAAACAAAGCCCCTGTCCCCAGTCTCGGCACAGCCGAGCCAATCGAAGCAAGTGAACGAAACCTGGCGAGAGTAAAACTCAAGCGAGCCCGCACAAAGCCATGCGAAACTTCACCCATGCCCGACATCCCCATCCATGATTGGCCCCTGGCCTACGAATCAAGACTCGCCGAACGACCACCGTCGGCCATTGATCTCGTTGTCATTCATTGCACCGAATTGCCCGATCTCGCGACTGCGCGGGAGTATGGCGAACGCATTCGCTACGACGACAGCCAGACCGGAAACAGTGGTCACTACTACATCGATCGCGATGGTCGCATCTTGCGCTTTGTCGACGATTTGCGCGTGGCCCATCACACCTTCAGGTTCAATCCGCGCTCGATTGGCATCGAACTGGTCAACCTTGGCCGCTATCCGAACTGGAATGACTCACGACACCAGCTCATGACCGAGGCTTACACGGCAGAACAAATCGAATCCTTGCTCGGTCTGCTCAGACATTTGCGTGACACCTATCCTGGTTTGCGCTGGATTGCAGGGCACGATGTGCTCGACCAGCGCAAGGAACCATCCAGCGACAATCCTGACCTGCTTCTGCCGCGACGCCTGGATCCGGGGCCGATGTTTCCGTGGACTGAGGTCGTGGAGGTCAGCGGTCTGCAGCGCTGGCCGGATACCGGCACAGAATGACGCGTCGCAGCAGCGGGTTGGCTATACTGACCAGCCGCACCGACCCGCCGCTTCAATGCCTACATCGATCGTCCACGAACTGATTGACCTGCTCCAGTTGGAGCGCCTCGAAGACAACCTGTTCCGTGGCCAGAGCCGCGATATCGGCACGCGCTACGTGTTCGGTGGCCAAGTGCTCGGCCAGGCACTTTCGGCAGCACAGAAGACCGTCGATGAGAGTCGCCACGCGCATTCGCTGCATGCCTACTTTCTGCGTGCCGGCGATGTCGAAGCACCGATCATCTACAACGTCGAGCGCAGCCGTGATGGCGGCAGCTTCTCGGCGCGGCGCATTGTTGCGATCCAGCACGGCCAACCGATCCTCAATATGACCGCTTCATTCCAGGCCCCGGAAGGCGGCGCCGAGCACCAGTTTCCGATGCCGCTGGTACCGAAGCCCGAGGACCTGCCTGCAGTCAATATCATCCCGGCCAGCGAACTCGACAAGATTCCGGCCAAACGCAGGCGCTGGCTGACCAAAGCCGGACCGTTCGAGTTTCGTCACGTGCATCCGCGCAACGAGCTCAATCCGACCAGACAGCCGCCCTATCAGAACGTCTGGTTTCGCCTGGTCGATCGGGTCCAGGACAGCCCGGTGCTGCATCGCTCGCTGCTCGCGTACGCCTCGGATTTCCACCTGATCGGCACGACCACGTTTCCGCATGCGATTTCGTATCTGCAGCCGAACGTGCGCATGGCCAGTCTCGATCATGCGATGTGGTTCCATCGTCCTTTCCGTGTCGACGAATGGTTGCTGTATTCGTGCGACAGCCCGAGTGCCCAGCAATCGCGTGGCCTCGCCCGTGGCATGATCTTCACCCGCGATGGCGTTCTGGTGGCCTCGACGGCACAGGAAGGCCTGATTCGCGTTGTCGAATCAAAGTAACAGGATCCGCTCATGCGCCAGATTTACACCTCACCTCGCTACGAAAACGTCGAACGTGTGGTCGCCCTGCTCAATCAGGCCGATATCCAGACCACGGTGCGCAATCGGCGCGACTGGCAGGGCGGCCAATGGAAGCGCTTCAGTTATACCGAGCGAGGCGAGAGCGAATCCTGGGCGCAGGTTTGGGTAACGCATTCCAATGACCAGACCCGTGCCCGCGAAATCCTGCGCGAAGCTGGACTGGAGCCGGCAACACGTTTCGCTGATGAACTCGCCGCCGCGCGATCGCCCAGCGATCCACGCCGGCACAAGGCCAATTCAATGCGTATCCGCATGATCCTGCTCGCCCTGATTGGCGGCGTGCTGTTGTTGATGATGACCCGATATCTGCTCGGTTTTTGATTGGACCGCTTGTTCGACGTTGCCCTGGACAGTCCGAATCCAACAAAATGATTCGTTCACCCGCTGGCGGGTCGAACCAGTCGTGTCGTGCCGCACTTTTGCGGGTCCTTCAGCAAAATTCTCAATTCATTGCGCGAGGATGCGTCTTTTCACCCAGTCGCTGAGGCAGAATGAGAGGCATGCGCTCTGATGTTGTCCGCTTGTTTCAGACTCTCCCGCATACCTGCGGTTATTACGCCGAGCGCACGGCACAGAATCTGGTCATCGATCCGAGCTCGCCGCATCTCGATCAACTCTATGAGATTGCGCTGTCACGGGGCTATCGCCGCGCTGGCGGCCATGTCTACATTCCGCGCTGCCTGGAATGTCGCGCCTGCATCGCGTGTCGTATCCCGGTCAACGACTTCATCGCGGATCGCAGTCAGCGACGCTGCCTCAAACGCAATGCCGACATCGACATCACGGTCAGCGCGGCGCGTTACAACGACGAGCGATTCGATCTCTACCAGCGCTACCTGAAGTGGCGTCATCCCGATGGCGGCATGGACGATGCGCAACCCGATGACTTTTCGCGTTTTCTGTACACGCACTGGAGCCCTACCCGCTTCATCGAATTTCGCAACCAGGGGCGATTGCTGGCCATCGCCGTGACCGATTTTTGTGATTCCGGGCTATCCGCCGTCTACACCTTCTACGATCCCGACGTCTGCGAACGCAGTCTCGGCACCTTCGCCATCCTCAAGCAGATCGAAATCGCCAGACAACGCGGACTCGCCCACGTCTATCTCGGCTTCTGGATCGACGGTCACCCGAAGATGGACTACAAGATGCGCTTCAAGCCGATCGAGATTCTGCGCAATGGCGTGTGGGCGACCCGGCAGGCATAACTCCCGGCAATCGAGCACGCGGCGATCTTCACGCGGACAGCGGTCGTGACGATCGCACCACGGGTTCAGCGTTGCCTTGAACCATTTGCTGACATTCGCGGATTGCGAGTGCGGCACAATGGGCCGCAGCGCTGATCAAGTGGCACAACCGTCATGGCATTCAGAAGGTTCGCCAGACGTGCTGCGTGGCGAAGTGAAGTTTGTTTGCCTTAACGAGCCGCGCGATGCGGCTGGCGGGCCTTCTCAACGCTACCTGTTTCAACTAAAACAATCGGTTAGGCGACACCTGTCAGCGTGCAGATCGCGGCGTGCTGGCGCAGATGCACTGGCTGTGCTTCATGCCAGCGCAACAAAGAACTGCGCGCAGACAGGTGTCGTGACGAATGTGCCAC